>JAPPMM010000027.1 GCA_028819075.1 Gammaproteobacteria bacterium | reverse complement strand
CCGAACCGGGCACCTGTGGCCCTGGGGTCGCTCCCCACCAAGCCCCAAGCGGCTCCCGCGCCCCGGCCGGCCGCGCGGCGAAGCCGCAAGACATTGCCGCGCCAGCGGATATGCAGGCCGGGCGGTGCGCATCACCGGAGCGCCAAAATGTGCATCGACCCCCGTTGTCTCTTGCACACCTCCGGTACGGCCCAGCACATCAGGACTCCCACCAGATTCGAGCCCCCGCCAGCCGGTCCGAACTCCATGTCTTGACGCGTTCCGTCAGCCCCCGGCCCGCACGCCTGCGCGCCCGGTTCTCAAGGGCGATGGCGTGCTTCAGGGCGGCGTTCAGGCCACCGTATTCGTCGAGCGTGCGGACATCTCCCCCGAGGATGGCCTGCTCGATGCGGGCGAGATCGCGCCGGGTCTCCTCGTCGATTTCGGACGGGCGCGGATACCGCGACCAGTTGGCCAGCACCCGGCTCGTCCTCCCGTACTCCTTCCATCTCCGGACGACCGCCACCACCTCGATCTTGAGGCCGAGGTCCCAGAGCCCCTTCCAGAGATCGCCGTGCTTCGCGCCCCACGAGCGGATCGCCGTCGCGGTCTCGTAACCCGGTTCGGCGTAGACGAAGACGGCGCGCTCCGTGTCCAGCGCGATGGGCAGCCCGAGCGGGAAGAAGCGCCGGAGACCCCCGAGCGCGCCCCGGTAGACCCGTTGGGGAAGAAGCCCCCGCTCGATCCCGAGCGCCTCGAAGGCGGCCACCCGGTCGGCTTCGGTGGGAAGCCACGGCAGGCGGGGATGTTCGAGCACGTAGTCGAGCCCGAGCAGGCGCCGCATCGTCACCTCCGGCGACGTGATCCTCCGGCGGCGGCGGTCCCCCAAGCCGAGCGCCTTGTAGATCGGGCGACCGTGGATACGGCAGATCCGCCCGATGCCCTTGATGCCGGGCGGCTTCTCCTCGATGGCCACGCCCTGGGCGACAAGCTTGCGAACGGCGCGGCCCACCTTTTCATGGTGGCACTCGAGGAAGCTCGTCCACTGCACGCGGGTGAACACGCCGCCGTGACAGCAGACGAGCGCGATCCACTCGGCGCGCCGTCCCGTCCAGCCGAAAGGCTCCAGCGCCTCAGCGCGTTCCTTCAGGTGGGCGACCCCTTCGCTCGCGACGGGGCTGAAATGCCGATCCGGTGTACCCATGCCCGAAACGGTGACCAACCTTGCGCGGACAAGTCAACCTGTCGGTAGCGGCTCGGATTCGCATGCTGTCCGACGTTGTCCGTTACGGTTCGCGGGACGTTCCCCGTCGCCGCCAGCGGCACGGCCAGTGCCCCGGCAAGGTCGGAGCAGCGTTCCGTATGGGGTGTCGGTGGTCGGGAACATCGGAGCACGCGGCCCGTTTGCCAGACGTGCCGGAAGTCGGGCATCTTTGACCACGGAGAATGGTGATCGAGGCCCGACTTGGAAGGACTATGCGAACGAGAATCCGCGCAACGGACGCGAGCGGAGATCCGTCGGATCCCTTCTCCCTTCCGTCTGCATTGAACCGAGCCCGGGAGCTACCGCTGGCTTTGCCGGTTGTCGCCTCGGCGCTGTTCCTCGCGGCGCTGGAGGCGTGCGATCCGGGTGGGGTGGCCGAGCCGGAGGCGTCGCTCGAAATCGTGCCGGACTCCGTAACCCTGACGCATATCGGACAACAGTTCGCGTTCACGGTTCGAGGACGAGGCGGGACGGGGTTGGGCCAAGTGCGTTGGAGCAGCCGGGACACGACCGTGTTCGTGGTGGACGGGAACGGCTCCGCGACGGCGCGTGGCAACGGCGTGGCGTACGTGCAGGCTTCGGACCTGAAATCGGCGGACCAGGCGTTGGTGCAGGTGCGTCAAGCCGCGGATGCTCTGGAACCGTTCGGGGAGGGACAGCAGGCGGCCCGTGGACTGTCTCCCCCCGATCCGGTCGGGGTGCGGGTGCTTGACGCCGGTGGCGCGCCGGTATCCGGGGTGGCCGTGCGGTTCGAGGCTGGCGTGGGCGGTGGCAGGGTCGAGCCCGGTGTCGTGCACAGCGACAGCGCGGGGCTGGCTGCGGCCCAGTGGACGCTGGGGCCGGAGCCGGGAAGGCAGACGCTGGCGGTATCGGCGGAGGGCGTGGCCGAGATCGAGATCGCGGCGACGGCGCTGGAGCCGGACGAGGCGGTGGCCTCATTCGAGGTGCAGTTGGGAGAAGGTCGGTGGGCATGGAGCGGACGGGCGTTGGCTGAGCCTATCGTGGTGGCGGCCTTGGACGAGGGCGGGCGACCCGTGCCCGGTGCAACCGTGCGGTTCGAGCCGGAGGCCGGGAGCGGTCGCGTGGATCCCGAGACGGTTGCGACGGATAGCGTGGGGGTGGCTTCGACCAATTGGACCCTTGGGGCAACCCACGGACTCCAAACGCTTTCCGTCTCCACGGGCGGCGTCACCGTGGAGGTCAACGCGACCGCTCGGGACCCCGATGGGGCCGTCGCCTCGATCGAAACACACTCCGGAGAACAACAGTGGGCTCTGGCGGGGCACGCATTGCCGGACCCAGTCTCGGTGCGCGTGGTGGACGAGGGTGGGGAGCCGGTCTGGGGCGCGACTGTGACATTTGAGGCGGAGGCAGGGAGCGGGGGGGCACATCCGGGAACAGCCACGACGGACAGCCTCGGGCTGGCGACGACCGTTTGGACGCTGGGGCAAACCCTTGGCGTGCAACGGCTGGGGGTGACGGCGGGCGGCGCGGCGATGACGTTCGAGGCGACGGCAGTATCGGACGAGGGCGTGTGCAACCGGACCCCGGTCGTGAGCGCCGAGATCGCCAGAAGGGCTCGCGTCGGGAGCTGCGCCGAGGTGACGGAGGAAATGCTCGGACGTATTACCAGCCTCGACTTGGGAGGCAAGGGGATCACGCGGCTTCGGAGCGGCGATTTCGAAGGGCTTGTCGCGATGAGAAGCCTGTTTCTGAATGTAAACCGATTGCAGGAGTTGCCCCCGGATCTCTTACAAGGTCTCCCGTCGCTATCGAAGCTGTGGTTGGGATTCAACCCGCTTGGTGAGCTTCCGCCGGACATCTTCGCGGGTCTGACCAACCTTGCCGAACTGGTACTCAGCACGGCTGGCCTCGCGACGCTGCCGCCGGGGGTGTTTGACGACCTTGCGGGCCTGGAACGGCTGTATCTGGATGACAACTCGTTCGAGTCGCTGCCGCCGGATGCCTTCGCGTCGATGTCGGAACTCAAGGTGCTGTACCTGAGCGAGAATGAGCTGAGGGAGTTGCCGCCAGAACTCCTCAAGCCGACGACGCAGCTGGAGCTACTCTTCGCCGGGAGAAACCGTTTGACTCGCGTGCCGGAGGGGGTGTTCGCGGGGTTGTCAAAGCTGAGGACTCTGGACTTGACAACCAATTGGATCGAGGATCTGTCGCCGGGTGCTTTCGAGGGGCTGTCGAGCTTGGAGGGGATCAGGCTGGAGACCAACCGTCTGTATTCGCTGCCGCCGCGTCTTTTCGCAGGTCTGTCGAGCCTGAGGTATGTGCGCCTGTTCGGCAACCCCGGCATACCGTTCCCGGTGCACGCGCACTTGGTGCGAGCCGACACATCCGACTTGCTCGCGCCCGGACCGGCGCGCGTCGAACTCCGAGTGCCTGGAGGCGCACCGTTTGCGTTCCGTGTCCCCTTGTCCGTGCAGCGAGGCAGCGCTTCCAGCGGCTTTCTGGCCGTGGAGGTGGGCGATACGGTCGGCCGCGCGGTGGAAGTGACGCCGACGGGCGCGGAGGCGGTGTACCTGAGCCTCGGTGCGCCCCCGACCCCTCCCGAGGGATTCAATGAGTTTCGCGTGGTGGCGGGCGATCCGATCGCGCTGTTCGCCGAGGCGGGCAACCGGACGCCGGTGATCCGGTCGGTGGTCCCGGCGCACCGATTGCAGGCGTCAGGACCGACAGCCAGACTGGCGCTCGCCGAGTACTTCGGCGACCCGGACGGCGACTCGCTCGTCTACGAGGCAAAATCCGGCGACCCGCGCGTGGCCGGAGTGAGGATAGACGGCGGGACGCTGTGGCTGGAGCCGGGAGCGGTCGACACGACGGAGGTCGAGGTGACGGCGACCGATCCGGAAGGGCTGCGTGCCGTACAGCGGTTCCGGACGTGGGTGGTTCCGGCGCCGGACCCCGGCGCTTTCAACATCGAACTGATCTTCGGTCCCGGCTTCACGGAGGAGGCGAAGGAGGAGATCCGGCGGGCGGCGGAGCGCTGGACGGAAGTGGTGGTCGGGGACTTGCCGGACGTGCCGGTGGACGGCGAGGGACCGGAGTACTGCACCAACCGCGCCCCGACGCCGCGCTTGACGGGCGTCGTTGACGACTTGCTGATCTACATGCACATGAGGCCAGGGGATGGGCGTTCGATCGGATTGGCGACCGAGTGCAGTCGGCGCGAGGAGTCCGGGCTGGCCATCATTGGGGCGAACTGGTTCTCGGGCGTCTTCCACTCGCCCCCCCACAACTACACCTTCCATGGGACGGCGATGCACGAGATCGGGCATGTCCTGGGGATCGGCGACTGGGAAATCAAGGACTGGCACAACGACCCACATTTCCCCGGTCCGCTCGCCGTGGCGGCGTTCGATGCCGCGGGAGGCAAAGGCTATGCCGGGGCCAAGGTCCCGGTCGAGGACCAAGCCACGTTGGGCGGCAGCGGCAAGTGGATTCACTGGCGGCGGCGGGTCATGCCGGACGATGTGATGTCGCTCGGTTCCGGAGAGCTGGTGACCGCGATCACGGTCCAGGCGCTGGCGGATCTGGGCCACGAGGTCGACGTGAGCAAGGCGGATCCGTACACGCTGCCCACGCAGGCCCAAGGCGATGTCGGTGGCGGTAGCGTAGACGCCGGGGGCGTGGAGTTGGAAGTGACCGTCGACGACGTCATCCGGGTTCCGGTGGAGGTCGTGGACAGGGACGGCAAGGTGGTGAGGGTCATCCGGCCCTGAGTTCGTAGCGCTGTTCCTGCGGGGCTCCTGGGACAGTCGACGCTCCTGCCCGTGGCCCCCGAGTCCTCCCGCGCCCCTTGCATGTTCGGGATTCGCTGATACCCTTTGTGTCGCCATTTCCGGGCCGTGTCGGGCCACACCCCCTTTCCCCCGCCCTCCTGTTCAAGGACCCCTTTGCGCAATGACCACCCTCTTTTCGTTACTGCCAACCCATCCCAACACTCAAAAACCTCGTCCCCGGTCGGATGCGGAGCCTCGGTCTTCGCGCCTCGGGATGGCGCGAAAACTCTACGCGGCGGCGGTCTGCGGCCTGATGCTGGCCGCCGCCTCGCCGAGCGGCGTGCATGGACTTTCCGATTCCTCGTCGCCGTTGTCCGACACGCTCCGGGTGACGCTCTCCGCGCCCGCGGGCGGCACGGTGGCCGAGGGCGCGACCGGCCACTTCGAGGTGTCGGTGGCGGGAAGCACCGCCGCCGGGGCCGTCAAGGTCCAGTACTCGGTCTCGGGCACGGCCGTGGCCGGCGAGGACTACACGGCGCTGTCGGGCGAGGCGACGGTGGCACAGGGCGAGGGCGTCGCGCGGATCGCGCTCGAAGCGCTCAAGGACGACATCCTGGACAAAGGCGAGACCGTGGTGCTCGCGCTCACCGGCGCGACGGGTCCCGGCACGGTACTCGTGGACCAGACGGCGGCCACCGCGACCATCGCGGACAACGGGACAGTGGAGATCTCGCTCGCGGCGGTGCCGGACACCATCGGCGAAGGGTCCTCGTGGCGTTCGACGATGACCATGTCGACGCCCGTTGCGGACCGGGTCTCGGTTCGCTGGTGGACGACCGACGGGACGGCCGTGGCGGGGCGGGACTACGTGGCGGCCGACGAGGTCGTCTCCTTCCAGCCGGGCGAGACGTCGAAGCCGATCAGCGTGCAGACGCTGGAGGACGACGACGCCGAGGCCGTCGAGGTCTTCTACGTGACGCTGGGCCTGCCCTACTCCTCGGCTCGGACCGAGACCGAGGAGGCCATCCACGTCGACCCGAAGCCGCAGTCCGCGTTCATCCAATGCAGCGTGGCGTTTCCGCCCAACGTGAAGACCATGTTCCGGCTCAACGAGCCAGTGCCCGCCGGGACGGTGATAGGCACGGTGGCTGCCGACACGCACAGCCTCGCGGTCTACTCGCTGAGCGGAGGAGGGAACAGGTTCAAGATCAACGAACTGACCGCCGAGGTCTCGACGACGGCCATCCTGTACGGAGGCAGCTATCACCCGACGGTCAGCGTGCTCGACGACTGCGGGGATAGCGCGAGCGTCAACTTGACCATCGTGGTGAACAGTGAGCCGGAAATCGAGAGCGCGATTCCGGATGCGACGGTCAACAAGGGAGAGAGCGGGTCGGTAGATGCGTCGAAGCATTTCAGCGATCCCGACAACGACAAGCTGAGCTACACCGCCACCTCGTCGAAGCCGAACGTGGTGGGGGTCAGCGTTTCCGGCAGCACCGTCACGTATACCGGCAAGGCGGTGGGAAGCGCGACGGTGAGCGTGACGGCTGAGGATCCGGATAGCCTCTCGGCGAGTCAGAGCTTCGAGGTCACGGTGCCGGATGAGGCGCCCGTGTTCAATCCGCCGAGCTACTCGGTGGAATTGCTGAACACAGCATCGATGGGAACCGAAGTTGTCACCGTGAGCGCCAAGGATCCCGAAGGCAAGGCGGTCACGTATTCGCTGTCGGGGTTGGGATCGGACAAGTTCGCGATCGACGAGGACAGCGGTGAGATCACGGTGTCCGGTACGCTGACCGTGGGTGAGTACCAACTGACGGCGATGGCCAAGGACCCCGCAGGTAACAAGGGGTCGGCCCCGGTGACCGTCGAGGTCGACCCAGACGATCCGCCGGTGTTCGATCCGCTGAGCTATTCGGTGTCCATTAAGGTCGACGCAACGAGCGTGGTCACCGTAAGCGCGAAGGATCCGGAGGGGGAGGCGGTAAAGTACTCACTGTCGGGGTCGGACAAGTTCGTGATCGATGAGGACAGCGGCGAGATCACGGTGGCTGGTACGCTGAGCGTGACGACGTACAATCTGACCGCGACAGCCACCGACCCGCCGGGCAACGCGGGTACCGCGCCGGTGACGGTGAAAGTCGTGAACAACCCTCCAGATGTTACGGCGACCGCGTCTCCGAATCCGGTCGAGGAAGGGGGGACGGTGCACCTGAAGGGCACGGCGGTCGATCCGGAAGGCGATGACATGCAGTACCTCTGGACGCAGGTGTCGGGCAGACCGAACGTGACGATCAAGAGTGCCACCACGCTCAGCGCGAGCTTCACGGCACCCTCGGTACCGAACGACACGGATCTGACGTTCCGGCTTATGGCGACCGACGAGCGCGGGGCGACCGGTAGCGCCGACACGACGGTCACGGTGGAGCCGCCTCCCAACGAGCCACCGGATACGGTCGGGACGATTCCGGACGACACGATCGAAGTGGGGGAGAGCGGCTCGGTGGACGCGTCGGGGTACTTCAGCGATCCGGACGGAGACCCGCTGACGTACACAGTCAAGTCGTCGAATGCGAACAGGGTGAGTGTCAGCGTCCAAGGCAGTGAGGTCACGTACACCGGGGAATCGGTCGGGAGCGCGACGGTCACGATCACGGCTGACGATGGCCGCGGCGGCACGGCGGAGCAGAAGTTCCGGGTGACAGTAGAACCCGCAAACCGGCCACCGGCGCCGAAGGACGCGATCCCGGATCAGCAGGTTCAATTGGGCACCACGGGCCGTGTGGATGTTTCGGACTACTTCAGCGACCCGGACAAGGACCCGCTGACTTACGAGGCGTCAACGGCGGCCAGTGCCGTGGCCAGGGTCTCGGTGGAAGGCAGCACGGTACGATTTAGAGGGCTGCGGCTGGGCGACGCCACGGTCAAGGTCACGGCGAGAGACAGCGGGGGGCTGACAGCGACCCAGCGATTTGACGTGGAGGTGTACCCCGCTACGCAGCCGGAATGCGCGATCACATCGGTCGGGGACAGCACCTTCACGGTGAGAGAGAACGCGACCACGGTGGGGACGGTGCGTGTGAGGGCGAGCGACTGCGGTGCGCTCGACTACGTTTTGGCGGGCACCGGCGCGAGCGACGTTTCCGCCGCGGCGGTGAGCGCGAACAACGACGACGCGGCGATCACGGGGCGCTTCGACTTCGAGCGCAGGAGTTCATACGACCTGACGCTGACGGTGAGCGAACGCGGCGGTTCCGCGAGCAAGTCCGGGCGCGTGCGCATCACGGTGACGGACGTGAACGAGGCGCCGAGGAGTGTTGGCGCTAT
>JAPPMM010000026.1 GCA_028819075.1 Gammaproteobacteria bacterium | reverse complement strand
GGCCGTGCGCGTTTTCACACGCTCGTCCCCGCCCCCTTCTGGGGTCGCTCCCCCTCCAATTATCCCTGCGGGAAGGCGAAACTCTGCGCGGGCGGCGCGCTCGGACGATTGAGTCGGCCGACGACCGGCGGCGGTGAACGCCGTCTCGCGCAGCGCATCGCGAAATCGCGAAGCTGCGGTGTCGCCCTATCTCGCCCGTCTCCGCTGCTGGTTTCCCGGTGTCCACCGCTGTGGGCGTGGCGGATCCGGCTAGACCGATCACGGCGAAGTCAGTTATTCTATCTCATGGACGAGAAGATCGCGTACCTACAGATGATCCAATCCGTGATCACGCGGATGGCTACGAATTCGTTTCTGATCAAGGGGTGGAGCATTACCGTGGTCGCCGCCTTGGGCGCCTTGGCGGCCGCTGGAAAGAGCGAACTCTTCGTCTACTTGGCGTGCTTTCCGACAGCCATGTTCTGGGCGTTGGATGCGTACTTTCTGCGCCAGGAAAGGCTGTTCCGGAAGCTGTGGGATCGCGCCCGCAAGCCCGACGCCGCGATCGACTTTTCAATGGACACCAGACCGTTCAACGACGAGATAGACAGCACCGGGCAGGTCGCTTGGTCGCTCACGCTGAGGCTTTTTCACGGGACCATCGCGGTCATGATCGTGGTCGTAATCCTCGTCATGCTCGCTGGCCAGCACCTGTGGTAGGAGGTCAACTCGTTCCGTGGCACTCAAGCGCGCATTCTTCAGCTTCGACTTCGACGAAGATCAGAACCTCAAGCATCATATGGTCGGGCAGATGAGGCTGCCCACTTCGCCCTTCAGCGGGGCCGACTGGTCGATGAAGGAGGCCGCACCGCAGAGGCACTGGGAACGCGAAGCGGAAGCGAGGATCAAGCGGAGCGACGTGGTGGTCGTCCTAATAGGCCCCAAGACCCACAGGGCACCCGGCGTCCTCAAGGAAGTCGCAATCGCCCGCCGCTTGGGTAAGCCCGTCGTTCAAATCATAGGCTACAGGAACAGTAACCCGACGCGGGTTCCGAATGCGGGTCGGCTCTTGCGATGGACCTGGGACAACATGACGTCGGTTCTGGACTAGGACGGAGGAACGATGGCCCGTCGCTGCTTCTTCAGTTTTCATTACGAGCCGGACAACTCGCGCGCCGCCCAAGTCCGGAACATGGGTATGGTTGACGGCAACCGCCCGGTCTCGGACAACGATTGGGAGGACGTCACGCGAGGCGGAGACCGGGCGATCCAGAACTGGATCGGAAACCAACTTTACGGTCGCTCGTGTACCGTAGTCTTGGTGGGAACCAACACCGCCAAACGGAAGTGGACTCGACTATGAGGTCATCGAATCTTGGAACCGTGGGATGGGCGTGGTAGGGATCCACATCCACGGCCTGAGGAACCTCAACGGCCGTATCTCGAGAAAGGGGCTCGATCCGTTCGCCCACATCGCCTACGGCAACAGCAACGCCAAGCTCTCCTCGATCGTGCGGTGCTACAACCCTCAAGGGACCAACAGCAAGGCTCGGTACGCGTGGATCAAGCAGTACTTGGCGGATGCTGTCGAGGAAGCTATCCAGATCCGGCACAAGCACTGATGGAGGGCATCCTCGGAGTCGTGAATTCCCGCCACGGCGTCGTCGTGGACTAACGGGGACCGGGCTGCTCGATCACCGATGGGCGCTCAGGGATTTTGAGCAACGATCAAGGAGCTCCGAGGACGCGAGCCACCATCGGCCCGACTGGTCAGAGATCCGTCTTTCCCGACCCCCGATGGCCTTCCCGCAAGGGACTGCTGGACCGGGAGCGACCCCCGAGGGAGGGTTGGGATGACGTGTACATCCCAACCCTCCCCGATGCCCGCACTGGGCATCGAAAGTGGGGGGTCGCTCCCAGCCACGGCCTGAAGGCCCGGTTCGGCATCGACGAATCGGGCGGCCGTGGCCCAACTGTCATGCCGTCAGCGACTTGCGGCGTCATCCGCGTGTCACGTCCGAGGGCGGATTTCGTGTCCGGCGGCCCCCGAAGTGAAATACACATATCCCGTTCGGCATCGGGGCGTGCCGGAATCCCCATCAGAACCCCCTCCCCAAGAGCCGCTCCGTCTCCCATGCTTCCACCCGGTGCAACAGCCCCCGGCCGGACTGCTGGCGAGCCCGATTCCTGAGCTCGGCCAGCCGCACGAGTCCGCCCCGGATGTTGCCGTACGCCTCTTGGACCGGGCTCTTGTCCGCGCTGCGGAGGACATCCTCGATCCATTCGATCTCTCGGCCGATCTCCGGGTCGTAGTCGGACGAGCGCATGCCCCTCGCCCAGTTGCCGAGCACGGTGTCCGCGCGGCTCGCCTCTTCCCAGCCTCGCGTGACGGCAACGACCTCGATCTTGCATCCGCGACGCCACAGCATCCCCCACAGCGCCCGGTGCGCCGCGCCCCAGGCGCGCAGCGAGGTTGCGGTCTCGTGGCCGGGATCGACGTACACGAAGACCGCGCGCCCGGCGTCCAGCGCGAGCGGCAGCCGGAGGTGGAAGTGGCGCCGGAGGTTCCCGGCGGCGCCCCGATAGCTCCGCTGGGGAAGGACCCGGAGCTCGATCCCGAGCGCCTCGAATGCGGCGACCTTCTCGGCCTCGGTCGCCAGCCACGGCAGGCGGGGATGCTCAAGGACGTAGTCGAGCGCCAGCAGCCGACGCATCAGCATCTCATAAGAGGTGATCCGGCGACGCCGAAAGAACTCTTCGGCTCCGAGCGCCCGGTAGACCCTGCGGGCGTGGATCCGGCACACGCGGCCAATGCCGTGGATGCCGGCCGCCGGAACCTCCTCGACGGCCAGGCCCTGCGCGACGAGCGCGAGGACGGCGCGCCGCACCTTCTCCGGGTGGCAACCCAGGAAGCTCGTCCACTGCAAGCGGGTGAAGACGCCGCCGTGCAGGCAGGCAAGCGCGATCCACTCGGCCCGGCGTCCGGTCCAGCCGAAGGCCTCCAGCGCCTTCTCGCGTCCCTTGAGATGGGCGATCAGCGCAGTCTCCCTTGGTCGAAGGAATGGCCGTGCAAATGTAAGCTCCTGCCTCGCCGTCGCGTTCCCGGAGTGTCGGCCTATCGGGTGTGCCGGCACTGGTCAAGACGCACCCTCCGGGCGAAGTTTCGTTCGCGCAGATCGTGCAGTCCATCGAGAGAGGAATCGAACGATGGCACGC
>JAPPMM010000025.1 GCA_028819075.1 Gammaproteobacteria bacterium | reverse complement strand
CTTCGACATGCCGGAGACCGCACACCTGGATGGAGCCTCGTCATTCGTCTTCGCCATCCCCGCACCCCGAGGATGGGACAACGCTATCGGGAGCATCCGGCTTGAGGGACCCGGTGGGACCGCAGTCCTGGACCACGAAACCAGCCGGAACACGATCATCCTCCGGGACCCGGTCACGGGGGCGGTGCGAGCCGTGTTGGACGCCCCGCCCGACTCCGAGTGGCCGGGATTCGACATCGTCGTCAGCCGCGGCCTGCCAGATGCCGTGGTCAGGAGACGATGATGGGGGTCGCCACACTTGGACCTTGAGCACCATCGGGTTCGCTCACGTGACGGTCGCCGCCGTGGAGCGCGAAGCCGCGACGGCCTCGGGAGTCTCGGATCGGCATGGGGCGTTCGTGGTGCCGGGGGCACCGGCGGGCGGGCCGGTTCGCGTTGAGGTGTCGCATTCGGCCTACCGCCACAGGGTTGCCGGGGAACTCATACCGCCGGGCTGGTGTAACCTGTGGCGTAAGTCGTATAGGGCTCCGCAGGAAGAGTGGAGCGGAGCTGCTCACCAATTTGCGAAGGGAGAAAACGAATGACCAGCAACGGCAGGATCACCGCAGGTTTCGTCGGAGTCGGCATGCTCACTGGCTTGCTGGCGGGTTGTGATGAGAGCATCGCACCGGAGCCGATGACCGAGGAGGATGCCATAGCAGTCGCCGCACTCATTGGTGGCGTGTCCGCCGGCCCGCTGTACGACGAGGGGGTCGCGGTTGCCGCAGGAGCGCAGGAAACATTCGATCTTGAAGCGGAGTGCCCGGCAGGCGGCTCGGTGAAGCTGTCGGGGACGATCGATGGCGACGACAGCGCCACCAAGATTGATGCGACCGCAACGTATGGCCGTTGTGACGATGGCCGTATCGCCGTCTCAGGCAGCGTTGATGAGCTGCACCATTTGCGGCACGATGTCTCGGACGGCACCGTTCACCTTGCGGGCCACGTCGATTGGACGGGAAGCGTCGATTGGGCGAAGGCCGACGGGAGCAGCGGTTCTTGCGAAGTGGACGTAAGACTCGAAGCTACTGCCGAGGTGAACATCGAGACCGGAATCTGGGAAAACGTGGATGGTGGGATGTCGGGGACGGTCTGCGGGGTTTCGGTCGAGGGTGAAGTGGGCGATTGGTGGCTGGACGCTCTATAAGGGCTCACTGTGCCCGCGAGAGAATTGCGTTGAGTGCGCCGGACGGGGGTGGAGTTGGGCGACGGTGGGATCTCCCGCTCCACCCCGTTCACGGTACCCGTTCAAGTGCCTTGCAGGGCAAAGCAATGCCCGGTCCGCGAATCGGCACCCAAACCGCCGGGATGGCCCGGCAGAAGGAGTGGGATCCGATGTCCGCAAGAACCCGCTTCGCGCTTTCCGGGCCGGGCGATGTCCCCGACGGTCGCGAAGAAACGGTCGGCGGGCGGGTGGCCGCCGCCCGCGACTGATAGATTGACAGGTGTCGCTGACAACTTGCGGTGTCACTGTTGAACCAGAGCCCGGGGTCTCAATCATGCGTATCCTCATCATCGACTTGGAGAGGGCGGCTATGTCCATGCGCCCGTGGTAACAACTACCGCGCTTCTCGCGACCGCGATCGGTCAGGCCACGCTGTCGGGCGTGGTGCGCGACAGCGTCGACCTTGAGCCCATCGGGTTTGCTCATGTGACGGTCGCCGCCTTGGAGCGCGAGGCCGCGACGGTGTCGGGAGTTTCGGACCGGCATGGGGCGTTCGTGGTGCCGGGGGCGCCGGCGGGTGGTTCGGTTCGCGTCGAGGTGTCGGCATTCGGCTACGCCACCTGGACGCGCGCGTTCGAGGCCCTGCCAAGCGAACCCGTCCGGGTTCTGCTGAGTCCCGAGCCCATCGCCCTGGAGGGCTTGGAAGCAGTTGTGGGCGGGCGCGCGGGCGACCCGATCTCGCTGTCGCGGGACGCCTTCGTGATCGATGCGGCGCTGATGCGGACCCTGCCCACGATCCTGGAGACGGACGTGCTGCGGGCCACGGCGGTTTCGCCGTCGGCCTCCGCTGCCTCGGACTACACGTCCGTCCCGTTCATTCGCGGGGGCGCCAGCTACGGAACCCCGGTGTTGCTCGACGGAGTCCGCCTGTTCAACGCCTTCCATCTCGGAGGCTTTCTCTCGGCCATCAGCGCCGAGGCGGTCGAGCGCGCGACGGTGCTGCCGAGCGCGGGAGGGACGGGGATGACCATCGGGTCGCTGTCGGGCGCGATCGACATCGCCACCCGGGACGGCGCCCGCGACGAAATGCGCGTACTCGGCGCCCTCGGACTCGCGTCGTCGCGCCTCTCCGTCGAGGGGCCGGTTGGGGAGAACGTGTCCTACCTGCTGAACGGCCGCCGCACCTACATAGACGGCGTGACCCTGGCCCTGAGCAGGGCGGGGTTCATCTCGCAGCATGTTCCCTATTCGTTTCAGGATGTCCACGGCAAGGTCACGGCCGATCTCGGGGGCGTCCGCCGGTTGTCGGTCAGCGGCTACCTGAATACCGAATCCCTGGAGAGATTCGACCAGGACACGACGCACGCGCTGGAACTGGCGTGGGGGAACATCGCGGTCTCGGCGCACTACCGCGACAGGATCGGGGACGCGGGAATCCTGGACGCGAACCTGGGTTCGAGCCACTTCACAAGCGATCTCCTGTCGCTGGGGACGCGGCACGTTGGCTTGCCGGTTGTCCCCGGCGCGGCCCAGCCCGTCGACACGCTGGCCTTCGGCACCGGGGCGATGAGCGAGACCCGCGCCGACCTGCGCGCCACGTGGCATCTGGCGCGGTCCACGCTCGTGACCGGCGTGCAGGCGACCCGCTACAGCGGAATCCACGACTTCGAGCTGGCGGACGAGTTCATTTCGGACGAGGGCTTCTTCGTGTCGTCGTTCACTCTCGACGAGCAACGGTGGCGCCTGGCCGCCTATTCGAGCGTGGAGATTCCGCTGGCGGGCGGGCTCTCGACACGGGCCGGACTCAGAGCCGACCGCTTCGAGGGGCTGGCCACCACGCTGGCGCCCTTCGCGGAGCTCGGCTACGAGGCGTCGTGGTGGGACTTGAGGGTGTCCGCCGCGCGCTCCCACCAGATGCTGGCCTCGGCGCGGGACGAGGAGGCCGTCGGCGCGAGCTTTCTCGCCTACGACCTTCTGGTTCCCGTGGCCCGGGCGCCCGTGCCGAGAAACACGGAGGTCTCGGTGGGCTGGCAGGCTGCGCGGGGCGGGCTCCGCTTCAGGCTGGACGCCTACGCGCGCATGCTGGACCACCTCCGCCTGCCGCCGCTGGGCAAGCGGCCGTCGATACGCACCGCGCTGGCCGACCCGTCACGCTGGGAGGTCGCCAGCGGCACCGCCAGGGGAATCGAGACGACCACGAGTTGGATCTCCGACTCGGGACTCTCGATGCTCGGAACCTATCGCTGGGCCAGAGTGCAGCGGACGGTGGGTTTGCGGAAATACACGCCCCGGTTCCATCGCGAGCACGAACTCGAAGTGGGTACCGCGTACGCCCCCGGCGCATCGTCGTGGTCGGCCCGCTTCTCGCTGCGCTCGGGCCAGCCGGAGACGGAGGTGCTGGCCCTGGCCGCCGCGAACGAATACCACCGGGGGGAAGCGGAGCTCGTGGTCCTCGGCGGCGAGTACAACGCGGGCAGGCTGCCGCACTATATGCGCATCGACATCGGCTGGCGGCGCGACAGTCCGGTCTCATGGTTCGGCGGCGGAACGCTGACGCCCTACGTGTCGGTCGCCAACCTCTTCAGCCTTCCCAACGTCGTGGGATGGCGCGTGCGGCAGGACTTCGGCGACCTGGACGTAGAGAAGGTGTATTTGCCCCAACTGCCGATGCTTCCATTCTTTGGCGTGGATTTCCGGTTTTGAGCGCGCTCGCGGCCCGGCGCTCCGCGTTCGCGCTCGGTCCGGTCCTGGCGCTGTCGGCGTGCGAGCTCTTCCGACCGGCGGATTCCATCGAAGCCCACCCGGACGTCACCACCATCACCATCGTTCTCGAGGCCGGCAAGTCCGAGGCGCGTATCCTGGCCGTGCACCCCCACCGCCCGCAGGGCGCGGAGGCGCCGCGGATCACGGCGGTGCTGGAAGGACCCGGTTGGACGGCCACGTTCTCCGCGCAACCGGACCCGGAGTCGTGCGCGTACGAAATGCCAGTCTCGAACTGGCCGGGTCCGGCGCGCTGCTACGCAGCCGCTCTCCCCGAGGCCGTCCGGGCAAGCCGGAGCTACGGAATCCGGGGGACGGCACCGCTCGGTTCCTTCACAGGCGACATGACGATGCCCGCACCGCCGGTGATCGAGGATCCGGCGGACGACGTGCAACTGACGGCCGGTGGGGACGAGTGGAGCGTACCAATCCCGCTGGAATACAGGAAGGGCCCGGACATCGGCACGCTGATGGCCCACGCGGATTACTGGGAGATTCAGGAAGATGGCACGGAAGTGGGCCTCTCAGGTGCATACCCCCAACTGCTTGATGGCGACGCGGCGGACACCGTTCACCACATCCACGGCGGCCCGCTGGCCCATCGGCTGGAACTGAGGCTGTTCGGAATCGGCTGGCACTACACCAACTTCGTCGCGGAGTTCAGCGAATTCCCCCTGCCGCAGCCGTGGCCTGACTTCGGCATCGAGGGGGAAGGCGTCTACGGCTACTTCGACGGACTGACCCCGTCTTCGGACACCGTGGAGATTCGGGTCGTCCGCACGGGCTCCCGCCGGAGTCTCGGGACCATCCCGCCCGACGACAGGCATTGACCTAATCCGAGTTGTTGCTCTGGCGAATGCCGGGGGCTGGGACCGGATCGCAACGGCGCTGGGGAGCGCGCCCGCGACTGTGGCGGGCGGGATGGTCGGACGCCGCTACGGAGGGGGAGGCGTTGTTACTCCCCGTGGCCACACTCCGTGTGTCCCCTGCGGAGGCTGGCAGGCGCGGTGGCCTCTATATGACCCCCGCGGAAATCGTCGCCGCCGTGGCGGGTACGCGGATGGGGACCGCGCCGCTGGCCCGGACGGGAGAAGGGGATCGGGCCGCATGATCCTCTCCCAGGCGGTGGAGGCCGGTGGCAGATCAGGTTTCTGATCATGCCTGTTTCTGATCATGCCTTGGCCCGGGGACGAGGCGCTGATAAGCTGCCTTGATGGACCCGAAGGAGCGAAACGAGAGGCCGAGCGCGTTGAATCGAAGGATTACGATTGCGATGGCCGGAGGCGAGCCGATGCTGGTCTTCTGGCGTGTCCGGGATCTCGGTGAGGCCCTCAAGGCCGCCCACGACATGGGACTGCCCCTCACGAGCCCCCGCTCCGTGGCGGACACCATCCTTGGCCCGCTGGTGCCCCACCTCGCCGACGCGCCCGGCGAGGCATGACAACGCCCGATGCTGGCGGGAAGGCGCGGAAAGCGGTCCACCGAGAGCGATTGTTCAGTCGCGCGGTTGCGTCCCTGGACCGCCGCGACCTGCTGCTCTGGTTGCGGAAGTACACCAACGAACACCCCAACCCGACCGGTACGCGCGCCCGGGAAGCGCGCCTCTGGTTGCGCGAACTCGAACATGACGGCGGCCAGGAGGTACCGTAGGCGACCGGGGCGCTCGCTGGCGGTGAAGGTGCTGTCCGTCGTCGCCGCGTTCCGTCTTCTTCGGTTCCCGGACGCATCGGGACTCACCCCGTGCCCCGGCGCCCCCGTTTACGACCGTACTGGAGCGTGAAATCGACGTGGGGGGTCGATTCACACTTTGGCCCTCCGGCGATTCACATCTGCCGTCCTGCTTATCCCGCCGTGCGGCAACGTCTTGCAACCCGGCCGCCCGGTTGCCCGTGGCGCACGAGCGGCTGGGGCCGTGGCGGGAGCGACCC
>JAPPMM010000024.1 GCA_028819075.1 Gammaproteobacteria bacterium | reverse complement strand
TGAAACACGCTCGAATGGGTACATCAGGGGTACAGGGTAGGCTGGCTTGTCTCCCTTAGCCCCCGTCAAGCCAGCCGTGGGACGCCTCCGAAACACCGGGCCGTCGCATCCAAGCTCCACGGCCTCTTGGCCGCCAGCCTCGCGGACCGCGAGGGCGACTGGAGGGCTTTCTGCCGCGTACCGGTTTCGACCCTACCCGTCCCCTTCGGGGACCGGCGATCGTCGTTTTCACACTGCGGTGCGGCGTAGAGGCTTGCGCCCAGGGTCGAACGGGCGATCCACCGCACACACTACGGCGTCCGTCCCAACCGGATTCCGGCGGTCCAAGCCGCCGAGGGGGCCAGCCTTGGTGACCCGGACCATCGCCCACGAGGCCTGTGCCGGTCAATCCTCGTCCGCCTGTCCCTCTTACCGACTGCGGCGGCGGTAGCGTCGAATCAGCCAGACGGGGAGCACAACCCAGACAAGGGCAAGCCCTCCGACGAAACCCACTGCGCCGTAAGGATTCAAGCCGCTCATCCACGAGCAGGCCACACCACCCACGGCCACCACGACGACGGCGGCATTCCACGCTGCTTCCATCGTCCCACCATCGCGCATCCGGTCCCTGGCCAGCGCGAGGGCCCAGCCCCCGCACAACACCACCGCGACGGCGATTATTTCCCACACCTCAGGGTTCACGGCATCCAGACTTCGCTGTGCGCCGCTTCCGGCCCACGTCTAGTTCTCCCCAACAGCCCCCAGAGCCAGTTCTGTGGGAGCGTGTTCATCGGCTTCGGTGGCTCGTCCGGAGCCGACTACGCTACTGCGAAACGAGCACCTCGCATTCCTACGGAATTGTGGTCCTCTTGGCAAAGCGCCGGTCGCTTTGGCTCGTCCTTCCATCTTGTTGTCTGTTGCTGCCTTGGGCACCAGGCCTTTCGAGCATCGTAGCCGCCCGTCATTGGTAGGGTCAAGCTGATCGCTCGCTCGCAACGGCTGCGAGGAGCACTTCCAGATGCCGAACCTCGCCGTCGATCACATCGTCCCCGCGCGCCAAAGGCGTAGGTCTGCCGTTGGGCGCGCGCGAGCTTCCGCGGACCCCAGCCTCGGGTAGGTTGCGACTAAGTGTGTGCTTTTCGCAACGAATCACGGAGAGGTACGCGATGCCCACTGCCCATGAAGCGCAGAGCCGAGACAATCCAAAGCCAGGCGTCGACCGTGTTGTCGTGGGGAGGGCGGGGGGAGACTGCATGCTGCATCGCTTCCGAGAGCCCGATCCCACAATCCGCCCGGAGTATTTTCCATCCCGTAGAGAGGCGATCCGTCGAGGCAAGAGGCTTGCCGGGGAGGAAAGGGGCGTCCGTTTGTTCGTTCAGGAGGAATTCGACGACGGGCAACGCCGATGGGTGAGGGTCCACATCCGATGACGGCCAAGCGAAGCGCAAGCGCCCGGGTGTTGATGCTGGTCGTGCTACTCGCGGCTGGCGGCCCGCTCCCCCGACGCCGACACCGTGCTCCGCCCCAAGCCTCTCCGCTCGCGCGCCACTCCAATAGGTCGGTCGATCTGCTACAAGCAACTACGCCGTCCGCACAAGCGGAGCTTTGCCGGACCCGAAGCTACAAGCCAACGATGCCGCCGCCCGCGTCGGGGGGCACCGCCCCGTCCGTGGCTCTTCCGGCCGCGAACTAAACCGAGCACGTCCCCAGACCGTGCCACCGAGGGCCGCCTCTTCACATGTGCGATCTGCGAGTTGGACTGCCGCGCCGGCGTCTCCACGCCCGGAACGGGGGACGACGGGTCCAGCGTGAGGTCAAATGGTAGGAAAGATCCCTGCGCGAGCTGGACACCATCCAACGGATCGCGCACATCGTTGCCCGGATGGTCGGGAGAACCCCGTTGTACCGGACGCTGGTCGCGGAATAGGGATCAAGGGCGGCTGGCAACCAATGGGAGGTCGGGGCGTATGCTGTCGCTCAGTGTCCAACCATCGCTAGACCACTTGATCTCATCGTTGTGCTCAAGCAAGGCAACGGCCCTTCGAAGCGTCTGACGGTCCTGCTCTGAATGGCCGTTGGGCAAGACCAACTCCACAAGCTGCTCTGGCGAGAACGCGAGATTTGGACTACCGCTCAGTACCTTCATGACGGCATCCGAATAGCCCCCGATGGCCCTCTTGTAGCTCTCAGGTGGATCAACACGGTCGAATACTGCCCTAGCTTCGCGTATACCGGGAGGAAGGTATTGCGACTTCCCAAATCCATGATCTTGCAAGATGCCATCTTTGACCAATCCCTTCAAGATTCTAGACACGGCGGAGTCGAGCGTCCGTTTTGACGCGTTGTCCCCGAGTTTGCGTAGCGCCGCAATGATCTCGGCATTCGTGAAGACGCGATCAGGTTCGTGTGCCATGATTCCGATGATGTCGGCTTTGCGTCCCGTTTGGGGTGCCTCCTGACCACCTAGCGGCCACATGATCATCTGCGCCTCGAGAAGTGCTTTGGCTGCTGCGAGCCGAGCTGTGGCTTCTTCGTGGTCCTGTAGCGCTTGGCGGTACTCGTCGAGACATTGCTTTGCGCCATCCAGGCCCTGCGCGTAACGCTCAATATCCTGATGAAAGGTCGTGCGCTCATCGTCCATGTCTCGCTCCTTGTGCAGGGGCCGCGCGCCCACTAGACTAGCTGCATGCCGGCAAGGTAAAGGCGGTAGACAGGAGAGAGGGGAAGCGGGCGCCCGCTTCGGGGGAGTCGAACCCCCATGTTCGCTTGGATGTACTTCCAAGTAGAGCCGCCAACACACTGGCCCCAGCCTCTCTCCTGTCCCGATTGGTTTCTTGTCATCTCGTCGGCGTCGCGGCCTTGGTCGTGGTAGAACCTTGGGCGTGTGGCGCGGGAGTCCTGGACAAGAACGATCCGCGCCGCACGGCTCCTTTTTGTAGCGGGAGGAGTATTTTGCTGCTCCTTGGCAAATCAAGGTACTGCCACGGCGTGATGTTGGCAAGACGGGATACAAAATACCCCGACCCAGCGCAAACTCTGCCCCGGCCAAAGGCCCCGCTGGATGGAGCGCAAGCGCATGGGAATTGGGTGTGGAGCTCACAGCGCGTGTGCTCCCGACGTCAGGCCCTAGAGGCGGGATCCGGCAACAAACGATAAGCGGATGCGCCGACAGCGGGAGTGACGCTGGATCGACCACCTGCGCCCGCCTTTGCCAACGAGGATACCTAGAACGAGTGGGCCCCTCGGTTGGGCTTCGCTTACGTAGCTCCGCAACCCGTGGTCTTCGACCCCGTCATCGTCTTGCGGCGCCTGCGTATCGCCATCGTCATCCTGCTTGCCATTAACCTGTAATGCACGTAGTTAAAATAGGTTAGGTGGCTACGGGGATGTTTCCACGGCCCGCGGGGGCGTGTAGATGAACAAGATGGTTGTGGTGCTCTCGGTGCTCTTGCTAACGATTTCGTCCGGAAGTCTGTCGGCCCAGGTGGATGGATACGATCTGATCTATTCCGGGCTTCCGGGAAAGCGGGTGACGATGACCCCGGACGCCATCACCGAAGAAGACCTGACCCCGGATCAGCAACAGGAATTCCGTCTGTTGATCGTCCGCGACCAAGCCGGCAAGTATTTCTGGCTGTCTCGCGACATGAGAGAAGTGATCCGCTCTGATAACCCCGGAGCGTTCACGATCTTTCACGCCGTCGACGGAATCGGGTATGTGAAGGTGATCCGAAACCCCTCCCTGTGGGGCGAAGATGCGTACACCTACGTCGAGCACTTTTCGTCGTGGCTGAATTCCTTCACCTACTACGGAACCTCAGAACTCCGAGGAGATCTTCCGAGGTGAGAGAGGGATGAATCCACCCTCGCACGCTTCTAGAGCCGGCTTGAATGAGCAGACTGTCCTGTGCCGCAGAAACTTGGCCACTCCTGTGGCTTCCCGGCACTTGGGCGGCTTTGCCGCTGTTTCGGTGCGGAGGAAACAGATACTGCGAGGATGCCCTGCAGCGAACCTTCGAGGTTGCTAGATGAGATGAGCGGGACCCACCCGCTCTCGCGACGGTGATGCGCTCGGGCCTAGCGGGAAGCGAGACGCAGCGAGCGCCACAAGCCGACCCGTCGAGGACCTCGCCAAGGGAGAATGGACCTGCCCCGCTCTCGCGGACGGTTGGTTCTTTGGGGTTGATGGTGTCGGATGTGGCTTGCCTCTCTCTCGAGGAGAGGAGCGGCGGAATCGGACCCTCGTTCGGATGACGGGTCTCCGGCGTCCGAACGAGGGTCGACAAGCGAAGCGCGGCAGCCAGCCGGCAGGCCCGGCACGGCTACACGGTCGGCGCACCTCGATCCCGTAGCGTGACCGGTGTTTCCGCAGCGACGGCATTAACTTCGCGCCAGTGAGTGATGTTGTCCCAGTCGATAGCCTTGATCGCCGTTCTGAAGGCTGTTCCAATCGCAGTTGGAAAGGTTGACGTGGCTCCTCGACGGCATTCTGCCAACCGATGTCCCGCCACCGGCCCATGTGGCTGCGGTGGTTCCGCAGCCCTGTCGATTCCCGCCATTCAAGTCCGCTTTTCCCGCTGTCGCGGCACGGTCCAGCCGGGTCCCGTCCAACGGCAGGAAACGCAGATCGTGCAGCCCTGTAAGACTTTATACGATTTCCTGCCGGGATTTGTACCTCTGGTGTTCCGCTTCTTCCACATGCGCACCATCCGCTCCAGCTTGGCCGCCGACCCGGCGCGCGCGAACTCGAGCAACTCCGTCTCGCTCTCCGGAGTAGCCACGCGCGTGAGCGCCCGCACCTTGGCGTAGGAGATGGTCCCGTCCCTAAGGGCGTCGGCCGTCTCCGGCAGGTTCTCCAGCGCGCGGGCGGCGCGGACCCGCTCGCGGGCCGGCCCGATCGTGATGCCGATCTTCCAGGCCAGCCACTCGGCGCATGAACCGAACCCGTCTTTCCAGCCGCCTCGGCGATCGAAATCGGCGATGAGGGCCATCATCCGGGCTTCTGCCGCGTTGATTCCCGCGGCCAGTTCCGCGATGCGATCGCTGATCTTGCGAAGTTCATCGTCGTCGTCGGGCCGGGAAAGAGGCTTCTTGCGAGTGTCGCAGAGAAGGTCCCGGGATGCAATCATCATTCCTCCCAACGATATATTGTACAATGAGTTACATACAATATAACGGCACCGGAATCGGCCTCTCAGGATGCTCTGCAATCGCCGACGTGGGGTCGAGAGACGTTCGGGAGAGGAAGGGGACTGCCAGCGCTCTCACATGGGCGGTCAGCGCCGCTGGCGAGCCGTGGAATCCGGGATATCGGATCGCGTCGAGGCGGGCGCCGAGAACCCGTCAATGGCAGAATGGGCCACGCGAATGTGAATTCGGGCGACCTCCCCCGGCGTCAGCCCTTTGTGCCTCCCTCCGAGTGCAGCCGCAGCACCGGACCCTGGTCCCGCTCCAGCGCGCTGCCCCGTCCCGACAGGCTGGGGTTGTTCATGAAGTAGTCGTGGGCGCTGAACGGGCGCTTCCCGTCCGCCACCCGGCGGTAGGACCCGTCGGCCGCCAGGCGCCAACTGCCCTCGGTGTCCTTCAGGTTCGCGACCATGATCTCGTCGAGAATCTGGCGGTGCACCGTCCGGTTGGTGACCGGAACCAGCAGCTCCACGCGCCGGTCCAGGTTGCGCGGCATCCAGTCAGCCGATGAGATGAACACCTTCGCCCGATCCGAGGGCAACTCCGCCCCGCCCCCCACGCACACGATGCGCGAGTGCTCGAGGAACCGGCCCACGATGCTGGTCACGGTGATGTTCTCCGAGAGCCCGGCGACCCCGGGGCGCAGGCAGCAGATGCCGCGCACCACGAGATGAATCTTCACGCCCGCGCGCGAGGCGTCGTAGAGGGCGTCGATGACCTCGCTGTCGAGCAGGGAGTTCATCTTGGCCCAGATGCCTGCGGGCTCTCCCCGGCGCGCGCGCTCGGCTTCCCCTGCGATGAGTTCGAGCAGCGTGCTGCGCATGGTGAAGGGTGCGATCGCTAGCTGGTCGAGGCCCTCCGGACGCGCATACCCGGTCATGAAGTTGAACGCCCGCGCGGCATCGCGCGCCAGCGCCGGATCGCACGTGAAATACGACAGGTCGGTGTAGATCTTGGCGGTCACCGGGTGGTAGTTCCCCGTCCCGAAGTGGACGTAGGAGCGGAGCGACCCCGCCTCCCGCCGCACCACCAGCGAGATCTTGGCGTGCGTCTTCAGTTCCGCCACCCCGAAGACGACGTGCACCCCGGCGCGCTCCATCCCCCGCGCGAACGCGATGTTGGCCGCTTCGTCGAAACGGGCCTTCAGCTCGACCAGCGCGGTCACGTTCTTGCCCGCCTCTGCCGCCTCGATCAGCGCCGTCACGATGGGCGAGTCCTGGCTGGTCCGGTAGAGCGTCTGCTTGATGGCCACCACGGCCGGATCCTCGGCGGCCTGGCGCAGCAACTGCACCACCACGTCGAAGCTCTCGTACGGGTGGTGTACGAGGATGTCCTTCATGCGGATGGCGGCGAAGCAGTCCCCGCCGAAGTCGCGAATCCGCTCCGGGAAGCGTGCGTTGTAGGGCGAAAACACCAGATCCGGGCGATCGTCGCCGATGAGCTGCGCGGTGTCGCCCAGCCCCAGCAGATCGCCCTCGCGGAAGATGTCCCCGGGGCCGACGTCCAGCTCGCGCATCAGGAAGCGCTGCAGGGTCCCGGACATCCCGCGCGACACCCTCAGGTGGATGACCCGCCCCCTGCGCCTGCGCTTGAGCGCGGATTCGAACTCCAGCAGCAGATCCTCGGCTTCATCCTCGATCTCCACGTCGCTGTCGCGGATCACGCGGAAATACCCGGTCTCCCTGACCGCAAAGCCCGGGAAGAGGCTGTCCAGGTGCATCCCGAGCAGTTCCTCGAGGCGAATGAAGCGCTGGCTCTCTCCCGGAACGGCGATGAAGCGGTCGATCTGGGAAGGCAGCGGAAGCAGGGCGTGCATCTCGGTGCCGTCCCGCGGGCGCGCCAGCGACAGCACCATCGCGTATCCGGTATTGGGGATGAAGGGGAAGGGATGCGCGGGGTCCACGGCCAGCGGGGTGAGGACCTGAAAGATCTGCTCGTCGAAGTAGGCATCCAGGGCCGAACGTGCGGCCCCGCTCAGCTCGCTCGGATGCGCGATGACGATGCCGACGGCGCGCAGTTCGTCACGCATTTCGCGCCATCTCTTCTGCTGGCGCACCATCAGCGCCCTGGCGCGCCGGTCGATGGCCCGGAGCTGCCGCGCCGGCGTCATGCCCTCGGGGGTCGTGGTGGTGATGCCGGCGTCCACCTGGGCCCTCAGCCCCGCCACGCGCACCATGTAGAACTCGTCGAGGTTCGTGGCGGAGATGGAGAGGAAGCGCAGCCGCTCCAGCAGCGGATGGCGGGAGCTCGAGGACTCCGCCAGCACGCGCTCGTTGAACGCCAGCCACGAGAGCTCCCGGTTGATGAAGCGCTCGGGGGCTTCAGGCGTCAGGGTCTGGGCAGCAGCTGCCTGGGTCACGCGGATCGGCTCCGGCACCGGGGACACGAAACGCCGCCCGCCGGTCCCGGCCGGTGCGGCGCATGTCGAAGTCTCTACCATTCTTACACTTCGCCGGGCGGGTCAAGGTTCCAGTCGCGCCCAGGTGCGGGGGACAGCTCAGCCCCTCAGCGGAGGTGGACCCGGAAGTCCTTGAGCCAGAGTTCGCCGGTGCCGCTCACCGCCTCGTTGCCAAACTCGATCGCGGTCAGGTAGTGGTCGGCGGGGAGATAGCCCCGGTCGATCAGGTAGCGGAAGAGGGACAGCAGGTCGACGGAACCGACCAGCAGATCCCGGTGCCGCACCAGAGCCATGTAGTCGGCGACCAGCTCGCGGTCGCCGTCGGCGTTCGGCCAGACTCTGTCCGGCCAGTGGTACAGATCCCACAGGACGCCCTCGATCCGGACCGGGCCGACATAGAACTGCTGCCCCGCCGGCCGGAAATCATGATCCAGCCAGACCATCACTTCGTGTGAGATGCCGGACACGCTGGGCGGATCGTCGCGCGTGATCCAGAAGTCGAACGCGAGGTTGTACGTGCCCTCGACGGCGAGATAGGCCGCGTAGTCGACCTCCAGGGCCTCGATTGCGTCGATTCGTCGAGGAAGCTCCGGCGTGGTCGACCGTGGATGCCAGGGCTTGTGCCCGTAGATGAGCTCCGGGTAGGCCTTGACCTGCCCCCTCCTCGTCGGCCAGCGCCATCGCCAGCCGTATTCCACCCTCTCGACCAGCCCGGGCACGGTCCGCCGCATGATGCATTGCTCGTAGTCTCTCGTGTCCTGCCGGTTCCAGACGTTGTTGAAGTAGGAGAAGTCACCCACGAACCACTCTTCCCAGCCCCGGCAGGCCATGATCTCCGGCGCCACGGGCGTGGGATCCGCGGGCGGAGGCGTGGCGTCGAATGGTGCGGGTCCGGGGACGGTCGCCAGGGCGGTCCCCGAGATCGAACCCGCCGCCGCCGTGATCATCGCGTGTCCCTTTCCGGCCGCCTGCACGACGCCAGCCGAGTCCACGGTTGCCACCGACAGGTCGCTCGATTCCCATGTGAAGGAGACATCCGCAACTCTGTGACCGTCCGCGTCCGCGGCGGCCGCCCCCACCCGGATCGTGTCCCCGATGGCCGGCAGCGTGACTGCGGAGGGGGAGAGGACGATGGTCGCGGGTCCGGTCGACGGCGGCGCAACCGGCGTGTCGTCCGCACCGCAGCCGGCCAGGCACGCGACGACGATCGCCGGGAGGACGATGGCGGCCACGGTATCGGACCTGATCAGGTGTGCCGGCATTCGCGTTGCTCTCAGTCGTAACCCATGGCGCAAGCATGCGCCGATTCACGCGACGCACGGATAAACCGTGGGTCAATCCTCCTCCAGGAACAACTGCGGGCCCGTTTGTTGCCGGGGAAGTTCCTGGCTGGCGCGTGTCTCCGCCGCATGCGCTAGGTTCAGGGCACGGACAGGGCGGTCCGAGGAGCCGCGGATCATCGATGAAAGACCTCAACATCCTTCCCAACGCGTCCACCGCCGCCAACGGCCTTGGCGGAGGCCGGGTTGCGGCTCGGCCGCGCGTCGCCGAGTCGCCTCCGCAGGTGCCGCTGCGGGCCCTGGACCAGCTCTGGTTCCAGGTGAGCGGCACGGTGTGCAACCTGCGCTGCCGGCACTGCTTCATCTCGTGCAGCCCGGACAACCATTCGTTCTGGTTCATGACCCGCGGCCAGGTCGCCGCAGCCCTCGCCGAGTCCGTCCCGCTGGGAGTGAAGGAGTACTACTTCACCGGTGGCGAGCCCTTCATGAATCACGAGATGTGCGGCATCCTCGAGGATACGCTGGAGCTCGGGCCGGCTACGGTGCTGACCAACGCGACCCTCCTGCCCGAGCGGACGGTGCGCGAATTGGCCCGGCTGGCGGCCGGATCGCCTTATTCGCTGGAACTGCGGGTGAGCCTGGACGGGGTCACCCCGGAGATGAACGACGCCATCCGCGGAGAGGGAACCTTCGCGCGCTGCATCGAGGGCGTGGAACGTCTGGTCGACGCCGGGTTCCTGCCCATCATCACCGCCATGCAAAGCTGGCTCGACGCCGAGACCGGACGCATCCTGGGAGGCTTTCGCGAGCTTCTGGCGGATGTGGGCTACGACCGCGCCCGGCTGAAGATCATCCCGCCGCTGCTCATCGGCGAAGAGGCCCGCCGCACCCAGGGATATGCTCCGTCGATGCGGGTCACCCACGAGATGCTGCACGGCTTCGATCTCGATCAGCTTCTGTGCACGCGCGCGCGACTGGTCACGGCCGCCGGGGTCCACGTCTGCCCCATCCTGCTCGACTATCCGGACGCGCGCCTGGGCGACACCCTCGGCGAAGCGGTGGCGCGGCCCGCCTCGCTGTCCGAGCAGGCATGTTACACCTGCTACCTGCACGGGTCCATCTGCGCCAACACGGCGGCGAGCAGCGAGTTCTAGCGGGTGGCTGAATCGGAGGGCCGGTTCGATCGCGTGGCGGTGTTCGGCGGTGTCTACTCCAACCACCTGGCGCTGGCGGCCGCGGCCGAGGATGCGCGCGCGCGCGGCGCGGACGCGCTTTTCTGCCTGGGCGATCTGGGGGGGTTCGGGCCCAATCCGGACAAGGTCTTCCCCATACTCCGGCGCGAGGACGTGCGCGTGGTGCAGGGCAACTACGACGACTCCATCGGGCGCGGGCTGGACGACTGCCGCTGCGGCTACACCGACCCGCGCGACAATCACTATGCCAGGCTGGCGTACGACTACGCGCTCTCCAACACGTCCGGCGCGCATCGCCACTGGCTGGCCGCGCTTCCCCCCGCCATCCGCTTTCGCCTGGGCCCGCTGCGGGTGCTCGCCTGTCACGGCAGCCCGCGCCAGGTCAACGAGTTCCTGTGGGAAACCACCACGCCTTCGCATTTCCTGGCGAAGCTCGCCGCGGACGCGGGCTGCGACGTGATTCTCGGGGGACACACGGGCATCCACTGGGCCCGGCGGTTCGCGCCCCGGGGCTGGTACGTCAACGCGGGGGCGCTGGGACGGCCGGCGAACGACGGGCGCACCTGCGTCTGGTATGCTATGGTATCGGCCGAGGGGGACCGGCTGGGCGTCGACTTCATTCCGGTCCGCTACGATCACGAGGCGCTGGCCCGCGAGATGGCGGGAGAGGGCATCTGTGAGGAGTTCATCGCGACCATTCGCACCGGGTGGTGGACCACCTGCCTGGAGATCCTGCCGGGCAAGGAACGCGCGCGCGGGCGCTACTGACGCCCGGCGGGCGGGACTTCCTTCCGGTATCCTGGCCGAGAGACGCCGTTGAGCACGCACATCGCCTACCTGGACGGTCCGCGCCTGCGCCGTTCGCTGGTGGCGGCCTGCGAGTACACCCGCCAGCAGCGCCAGGAACTCAACCGCATAAACGTCTTCCCGGTGCCCGACGGCGATACCGGCACCAACCTTGCGCTCACGGTCGAGGCCATCGCGGACCGCCTGCGCCGCAACCGGGACCGCGACGTCTCGACCGTCGCGGATCAGGCGGCCGAAGCAGCGCTGCTCGGAGCCCGCGGCAACAGCGGGATGATGCTGTCGCACTTCCTGCTGGGCTTCGCGGCCCAACTGAAGGGGCGCCGGCGGGTGGGCCCGCGCGGATTCGCGGGCGCGCTCGCCGGAGGCATCGACAACCTGTACGATGCGCTCGACGATCCGGTCGAGGGCACCATTCTGACCGTCATCCGCGATACCGCGAACGCCGCACGCGAGGCGGTGGCCACCGATTTCGTCCCCTACGTCGAGGGATTGGTGGATGCGGCCAGGGAGTCGCTCGAGCGCACGCCTTCGCTGCTCCCGGTACTGAAGGAGGCCGGGGTGGTGGATGCGGGTGGGCGCGGCTTCGTGCACATGCTGGAGGGCGTGCTCCTGCTCATCAACGGCGACCCGATCGTGGCCGGGGACGATACGGACTACTCGGACGTCCCGGCCGCGGTCGCGGAGATCGAGTACCCGGCGGACGAGGAGCAGTACCGCTACTGCACGGAGGCGCTGGTGCGGGGCGCGGGGCTGCCGGAGTCGGCGGTGGTGCGCGAGGAACTGCGCCGCCACGGGGACTCGATCATCGTGGTCAGCTCGGACACCCTGCTCAAGGTGCACATCCATACCGACGGCCCCGAAGGCGTCTTCTCCTATCTCCGCACCCTGGGCCGGCTGGCCACGAAGAAGGCCGAGGACATGCGCGCGCAGCACGCGGCGGCGCGTCACGGCGGCGGACACCGTCGGAGCCTCGTGCGGCGGCCGTTCGCGATCGTGACCGACAGCGGCAACGACCTTCCCGAGGAAATCATCCGGGCGCACGGCATTCACGTGGTCCCGGCCATCCTGGTCGACGGGGGCCGGCCCCTGCGCGACGGCATCGACATCACTGCCGACGACTTCCACGAGAAGATGCGCGACGCCGATGGGGAGCTCCCCACCACCTCCCAGCCTCCGCCGCAGGCCTTCGTGGACGGGTTCACCCGGGCCGCCGAGGACGGCGACCGCATCCTGGGCGTCCTGCTGGGCAGCGGCGTGTCGGGCACCTTCGGTTCGGCGGAGGCCGCGGCGCGCACCTTCGACGGGGTGCCGGTGCATCTCTTCGATTCGCGAGGCGTGTCGGTGCTCGAGGGGCTGATGGTGCTCAAGGCGGCCGAGCTCGCGGAGAGCGGGATGTCCGCCGAAGAGATTCTGGCCGAGCTCGCCCGGGTGCGCGACCAGTCGGGCATCTTCGCCACCGTGGACACCTTCGACCGCCTGCTGCATTCCGGCCGCGTCGGCAAGGGGCAGGCGTGGGTCGGGGGCATGCTGGGCGTGAAGCCCATCCTGTCGCTGACCGATGAGGGGAAGGTCGGTCCGGTCGGCAAGGTGATCGGCCGTCGGAAGGTTCTTCCGGCGGTGATGGGGCTCCTGGAAGACCGCATCCCGGCCGGAGCGAAGAAGCTGCGCTTCGGCGTGGTGCACGTCGGGTATCCCGAGATCATCGAGAAGGTGTCGGCCGCACTGCGGGCGCGCTACGGCGAGGTCGACATCCTCACCGGGCCCGCGGCACCGATCTTCGCCACCCACGTCGGGCTGGGCGCCTGGTGCCTGGCGTACATGGTGGAGGACTAGCGTCGCTACTCGGACGAGCTTCCGAGGCGCGCCCGTCTGTGGTACGATGAAGTGTGGAACGACTTGACGCGGTGACGAATCAGCCGGAGGTCGAATCCCGCGATGCGTCCGATCCCCCGCCACGCGTGCTCGTGGTCGAGGATGAAGCCGACATCGCGGCGCTGGTTGCGTACCAGCTGACCCGCGACGGGCTGCGGGTGGAAACGGTGTCGAGGGGGACCTCGGCGCTCTCTTCCATCGACCGCGAGATGCCGGACATCGTCGTCCTGGACCGCCTGCTTCCGGGGGAGTCGGGCGACGAGGTCCTGCGCACCATTCGCCGCAGGGCCGCGACCCGCCACCTGCCCGTGCTCATGCTCACCGCCAAGCGCGAGCAGGAGGACCGCATCGAGGGGCTGGAGATGGGTGCGGACGACTACCTCACCAAGCCCTTCAGCCCGCGCGAGCTGATTCTGCGGGTGCGCTCCATTCTGCGGCGCGCCCGGTCCACCCACACCGGCGGCGCGGGACAGATCCTGCGCGCAGGTCCCCTCGCCATCGACCTGACCGGCCACCAGGTGACCCTCGACGGCCGCGAACTGAACCTGACGCCCACGGAGTTCCGGCTGCTTCGGGTGCTGGTCGAGCGCCGCGGGCGAACCCAGAGCCGCCGGCAATTGCTTGAGTCCGCCTGGGAGGTGGGGCCCGGAGTGTCCGGCTATATCCACACGCGCACGGTGGACATGCACATCCGCCGGCTGCGCACCAAGCTCGAGGAGGTGGGCGACTGGGTCGAGACCGTGCGCGGCTTTGGCTATCAGTTCCGGCTTCCCGACGCGGAGGGATAGCCCGGGTACGCCATGAAGCTGCGCGCGCACCACGGTCTGTTCCTGGGCTTCGTAGCGGTGGTGGGCATCCTGGTCGCCGCCATGGTGGTCATCGTCGGGACCGGCCTGCGGCGCCAGCTGGTGGAATCCTATCAGAGCGACCTGGCCGGGGATCTGGCGCTGGCGCAGCTGCTGCTGGAGGGAAGCGATGGGGGCTTCTCCAATCTGCAAGAGCTGGCGGAGCGCATGCGGGAGCGGGTCGACTACAGGGTTACGGTGATCGCGCCCGACGGGACCGTTCTCGCCGACTCCGATTCGGACTACCGCGCGATGGAGAACCACGGCGACCGCCCGGAGGTGCAGGGGGCCCTCGCGGGTTCGACCACGTTCGCCGAGCGCCGGAGCGCGACGGTGGGAGTTGCCCTCCTGTACGCAGCGACCGTGCTCGGGTTCGAGGGCGAGCCCGTCGTCCTGCGTCTGGCGGCGTCGCTTGAGGCCATCGACGCCACGGTGATTCAGACGCAGGGGGCCATCGCCGGCGCCGGCGCGGTGGCGATCGTCCTGGCGCTAGGTCTCTCGTACGTGCTGGCGCGCGCCCTGGCCCATCCCCTCGAGCGGGTGGCGGCGCGCGCGCGCCTGATCGCCGCCGGCGCGGACGGCATGCAGCCGCTGGCTTCGTCGCGCATGACCGAACTCGCCGAGCTGGTCGAGGCCTTCAACCGCCTCACCTCGGACCTGGACGCGCGCATCCGCGAGCTTGCGGGCGCGCGCGACGAGGTGCGCGACGTGCTCAACGCCATCAACGAGGGGGTTGTCGCCCTGAACGCCGATGCCCGTCTGGTGCGCATCAACGAGGCTGCGATGCGCATTCTCGACGTGGAGCCGGTTCCCGCGCTGACGCATGTGAGCCTGTTCGTGCGTTCCGCGGAGCTCCGGCTGCTCATGGAGGCGGCTCCGTCCCAAGCCGTGGGCGCGCGCGAAGTCCACCTGGGCGAGAAGCGGTACCTGGTGTCGGGCCGGCCGCTGGGGGCGGGCGGGGCCGTCATCACCTTCGTCGACGTGAGCGAGATCCGGCGCCTCGAAGAAGTGCGGAGCGACTTTGTCGCCAACGCGTCCCACGAACTCAAGACGCCCCTAACCGCGGTGCGCGGGTTTTCGGAGACCCTCCTCGAGGACGATCCGCCCGAGGACCTCCGCCAGAGCTTCCTCGATCTCATCTGGCGCAATACCGTGCGCCTGCAGCAGCTGGTCGAGGACCTGCTCGACCTGTCACGCCTGGAGTCCGGGGGATGGGTGCCCCAGTCCGAACCGGTCCGGGTGGAAGAGGTGGCCGTCAAGGCCTGGGCCCAGGCCGGGCCGCGCGTCTCCGAATCGAGCGTGCGGCTGCACATCGACGGAACCGGAATCGCGACGGCCGACGCCCGCGGGCTCTCGCAGATCTTCCAGAACCTCTTCGACAACGCGCTCCGGCACACCCCCTCGGGAGGGTCGATCCGGGTGCAGGTCGAGTCCGAGGCGAGTGAGGGCCTCCTCCTCGTGTCGGTAAGGGATACGGGCAGCGGCATCCTGCCGGCCCACCTGCCGCGCATCTTCGAACGGTTCTACCGGGTGGATCCGGCCCGCTCGAGAGCGGAAGGAGGGACTGGCCTGGGGCTTGCAATCGTGCGCCATCTGGTGATCGCCATGGGAGGCGAGGTCTGGGCCGAGAGCGTGATCGAGGAGGGAACCACGATTCGCTTCACGCTCCCGCGCGGCTCCGCGACTTCGCTGTCTCTCATGGAGCTGGATGAGGAAGACGACGACGATGAGGACGACGAACTCGACTACGGAGACTTCGTCGCCGCGTCGTCGCTGATTGGGGAGTAGAGATCATGGGCAGGAAAGGGAAGGCCGGAGTACGCGTGAGCGACCGTGAATGGAAGCAGCGTCTGACCCGGGAGCAGTTTCGCGTAACCCGCCGCAAGGGGACGGAGCGGGCCTTTACCGGAGCTTACTGGAACCTGAAGGACGACGGCCTCTATCGCTGCGTGTGCTGCGAAGCCCCGCTGTTCGACTCGGGGGACAAGTACGATTCGGGGACGGGATGGCCGAGCTTCAGCGACACGGCCGAAGGCGCCGACATCCGTCTCGAGGACGACCGCAGCTTCTTCATGCGCCGCACCGAGGTGCTGTGCGCGGAGTGCGACGCCCATCTCGGCCATGTATTCGGGGACGGTCCCGCCCCCACCGGCCAGCGCTACTGCATCAACTCCGCGGCGCTCAGGTTCGACCGGTCCCGCGGCCGGGAAGGTACGCAATCCCCAGAGTGAGGACGCCGACCTCGCGTCTCCACAGCAGTTCGCCCGTGCCGATGCGCACGGCGGCCACCCCCCCGGCCTCGCCGACCCCGCCCTCCCAGGTCACGTAGGCGACCTCGCCCGGCGGGTCGAGCGCCACCCCGTGCGGGAACGCCGCGCCAGCCAGCTCGATGCGGCGCACCTCCGTGAGGGTGGCCGGGTCGAGCACCGACACCGAGCCGCCGCGCCGGTTCGCCACCACCAGCACCCGCCCGTCCGCCGAGCCCGCGATCTGTGCGGGCATGGGCCCCACCGCGACGGCGCCCTCTGGTTGGCCCGCGCGGGAGAAGGCCCGCACCTCCCCGCTCCCAGCCATGGTTGCGAAGAAGCGGGCGCCGTCGGGGCTCCAGGCGACGTTCATGGGGGTGTAGCGCGGCGTTCCGGCGGGGGCGGGATCGGGTCCGGCCGGGACGCGGGCGAGGGTGGCCGCCGAGGCCGCGTCCATCAGCACGATTTCGTCGGAGAGCGAGCAGGTGACGGCGACCCGCGTCCCGGCCGGGTCGACGGCGGCGTGGTGGGGGGCGGGGCACACCACCGGCAGCGCCGCCACGGTCAGGTCGTGGACGTCCACCACCGCCACGCGGCTTTCGTCTCCCAGGCCGCCCCGCCAGTAGTCGGGGATGAAGGCGCGGCGGCCGTCGGGGGTGAGTTCCACCCGCGCCGCGCCCGGCATGTCCAGCTGGAGGCGCCCGACCAGCCGGTCGCCGTCGGTCTCGAACTTCCACAGGGTGGGGTGCCCGTGCGCGAGGGTGGCGTACCAGTGGCGGCCGTCGGCGGAAACGGTCACGCCGTGGGGCTCGTCGGTCTCGGTGCGGCGGCGGTCCAGCGAGACGATGCGCAGGGTGGTCCCGTCGCGCGCGTCCAGCACATGGATCCGGTCCGTGAACCCGGAAGTGACGTACAGGCGGGGCGGGTCCTCCGGGCCATCCGCCGCCCCTCCGCAGGCCACCAGGAGCAGCGCCGCGCCGACCCGTCTCAGGGGTCCGGCTCCAGAACGACCAGCCCGTGGTTCATGTCGGCGGCGTACAGCTTGCCGTTGTCGTGCAGCTGGGGAGCCCACGTGCATGTGTCCTCGGGGCCCAGAAAGCAGTAGTTGGTCTCGTTGCCGTAGTCGATGAAGCCGGTCTCGCGGCCCTGGAGCTCCAGTTGGCCCATGAGTTCGCCGCTGACGTCCAGAACGCGCAGGCCGCGCTCGTACCACGCCAGGTACAGGGTCGCGGCATCCTCGTCCATCCAGTAGTTGTGCGACGTGGCCCCCTGGACCTCATAGGTCGCGACCTCGCGCGGCCGGGTGATGTCGCGGAGATCCACCACATGCATGATCCCCGAGGGACTCGTGGAATAGCCGAACTGCTCCTCGCCCACGAAGGCGTAGCCGGCCTCGGGCCAGTACCAGACGTTGTGGGTCTGCCCGCCCAGATCCTGCAGGCGGCTCACCTCCACCGGGTTGGTGGGCGATCCCCCGGCCATCCCGTTGCCCACGTCGAGGATGACGAGCCCCGCATCCCAGTGCGACAGGAAGGCCAGCCCGTCCCGGACGTAGACGTCGTGGAGCATGCTCGAGCCGGCGTAGAAGCTGGCGGCGAGGCGAGGTGAAGCCGGATCGGAGATGTCGAGGATGCGCAGTCCGCTGTTGTAGGGGTCGAGAGCCAGATAGGCGTAATCGCCTTCCAGCCACGCGTTGTGGACGCCGGTGGCCAGACCTTCGGTAAAGCGGCTGATGATCTGCGGGTGCGCCGGATCGGAAAGGTCGAAGAAGGTGACCCCGTTGAGGCCTTCGGGGTCGCCCTCGTGGGTCAGCACGCCGAGCCGGCCGTCCGCCCGGATCTTTACATCGTTCACCGTGCGCGCGCTCACGACGAGCGAGTCGGAAAGGGTGGGCATTCCCGCGGCGTCCAGCGTCCAGGCGTACAGAAGGTTGCCCGGAAGCTCGGCCCGCATGCCCCAGGTGCCGGTGTAGGCGTGGTCGCCGTGCACCCACAGGTCCGAAGTGTAGCGGTCGTCGACGGCGCCCTTTCCAACCAGGCGGAGCGCCTGCGAGAGCCCGCGTGCCTGGACCGTGACGGGCGTGGTGGCGGAATCCGGCCGAATCGTGCCGTTGACGTTGACCTGTGTACGCGCGACGACCGTGATGTGCCCGGGGGCGTAGGCTACGAACCGGCCATCCGCGTCGAACAGCCCGGCATCCGGCGGGGTGGTGCGCCAGGTCACCTGCGCCCCCTTCACCGCGGCGCCGCTGCTGTCCCGGACCTCGGCCGAGAAACGCACCACGTCGCCCTGGCGGATGCGCCGGTTCCCCGCCGCGATGCGGATGTGCGTGCCGTCGACCGGCCCCACCCGCTGCTCCAGCTGGAAGCGCAGTCCGAGCGATGCACGGGCGTCGCTGCCGGCCTGTGCCTCCAGCGTGGCCTCGTAGCTGCCCGCCTGGGCGGCGTCCGGCACCATCACCACTATGGACACGGTCTCGCTCGTGCCGGGGTTCAGCGTCGGTATCTCGGAAGGCGTGGCTGTCGGAACCATGCCGGGCACGGCGACCCCGCCCGTGCGCGCGGCGCGAGCCGACAGGCTCACCGGCCCGACCGCCACGTTGCCGGTGTTGGCCAGATCGACGGCGCCCCGGTAGGAGAGCGCGCTTCCGTCCCGGGAAGCCACCAGTTCGAGGGTGGCGGTGGAGAACTCGATCGCCGCGACGCGCTCGACGGGAGGTTCTACGGGATCGCGGCAGGTGGTGAGCAGCAGCGTGAGCGACAGGCTGAACAGGAGCCCTCCGGGGTGCCTTGCCCGCGATGCGACTCGCGCGACCGGATTTCCCTGCTCGGAGGTTTCTACTGGGCGCATGTGCCTGGCTACTGGATGTCTAGGCGTGCCGGACGACACTGCCTGAAACGGCAACCATCTCCTAAGATATAACGACCGGGTCGGCGGAGCGCATTGAGTTGAGCCCGAGCGGACACTAGTATCCATGGTTGCCCCCAGGGAGACGGCGGACGCGGGGGCGGGCAGCGATATCGACGTTTCCAACACCGCGCAACATACGGAAGGGAGTATCCCGCATGACCGGGTGCCGGGTCGGCAAGGGCGAGGGTGCGGTTGGTTCTCGGCTTGTGACACGCCGCTCCCTCATCCGCTCCGGGCTGGCGGCGCTGGCGGCGGCTCCCTGGGCCGGGCCGCTGGCTGCGGCCACGGGTCCGGCGCGTCATCGAGGCCGGAACTCCGGTCCTGCCCAGGAGGGCGACATCGTACTGGGCGTGTCGGCCGCGTTCTCGGGTCCCTCCCGCGGCCTGGGCACCGAACTCTACCGCGGCTCGATGGCCTGGTTCAACCACGTCAACGACAACGGCGGGGTCAACGGCCGCAGGATCGTACTCAAGCTCACCGACGACGGCTATCAGCCCGATCCCTGCGTCGCGAACACGATCCAGCTCATGCAGGACGAGAGCGTCTTCCTGCTCTTCGGATACGTGGGCACCCCCACCGTCACCCGCGTGCTGCCCCTGCTCAAGAGGTTCCGGGACGAACAGATCTATCTCTTCTTCCCCTTCACCGGGGCGGAGCCGCAACGAGAACCGCCCTACGGCGAGTTCGCCTTCAATCTGCGCGCCTCGTACCGGCAGGAGACGGCGGGGCTGGTCGACAACTTCGTGCGCATCGGGCGCCGGCGGGTGGCGGTGTTCTACCAGAACGACGCCTACGGCCGGAGCGGGTGGGCCGGCGTGCGCGAGGCACTCGCGGCGCACGGAGAGACCATGGCCGGCGAGGCCACCTACATGCGCGGCACCCAGTTCGACGCCAGCATGAGAGCGCAGGTGGAAATCCTGCAGGGCCAGTCCCCCGACGCCGTGATCTGCATCGGCGCCTACCAGGCGTGCGCCGCCTTCGCCCGGGACGCCGTCGACCTGGGGCTCCACATTCCCGTCGCCAATGTCTCCTTCGTGGGAAGCGAGAACTTGCTCGCGCTCATGCGCGAAGGACGCGACGACCCCGAGTCGCACACCCGCTTCCTGGTGAATTCACAGGTCGTTCCGAGCTACGAGGACACGTCGCTGGCCGCCGTGCGCGAGTATCATGAGCTGATGGAGCGCTACAATCCGGAGCCTCCGGAGGATGTCGACAGGATCGCCGAAGGCGAGCCCTATGAGCCCTTCCCGCAGAGCTTCGTCAGCCTCGAGGGCTTCCTGAACGCGAAGCTGATCACGGAGATCATCGCGCGCATGGGGAGCGACCCGGACCGTTCGCAGATCGAACAGGCCGTCTTTGCGGTGCGCAACTACGACATCGGGGTCGGCGAGCGGGTGTCGTTCGGGCCTGAGCGCCGGCAGGGGCTCGACAGGGTCTACTATACGGTTCCGGAGGGGGACCGCTTCGTGCCGCTCGACGACTGGGAGTCCAGGTTCGCGATGTCATGAGGGTTCACAAGCTCTTCCGCAGACTGCGTTTCGGCGTCTTCGCGCTTTTCGCGCTCGTCGTGCTCTCCATCTTCCTGCTCTCCATCCGCACCGTCTCCAGCGAACTCGAAACCGAGTACGTCAGCAACAGCGCGAACATCGCCAGGAACATCGCCGACGCCAGCGTCGACATCCTGCTGAACAGGAACCTGGCCACCCTGCAGTCACTCATCGATCAGTTCGTGGAGATCGAAAGCATCCGCTACATCTACATCGTCAGCGATACCGGCGAGTTCCTGGCGCATACGTTCGTTCCGGGAATCCCTGAGGAGATTCTGGCCAGCGACCCCTCGCTCACCGATCCCGTCGAGCGCAGCCTCCCGGGCCTGGGCGAGTTCGTCGAAGTGGGAAGCCCGATCCTTTCAGGGGTGGCGGGCACGGTGCACGTCGGGATGGACACGGAGGCGCTCGCGCTCAAGATCCAGCGGGCGGTCGGGCAGCAGATCTACCTGCTGTGCATCATCCTGGTCGTGGGCGTGCTGGCGCTGATCTGGATCGTCAAGGCGACCGCCAAGCCGCTGGAAGAGCTGCTCACCTACGTGGTCGAGTTGGCCCGCAACGGCGGCGAGGTGTCTGACGACGGCGTGCTGGCGCGGAAAGATGAAATCGGGGACATGGCGCGGCTCATGCGTCACGCCGCCGGCCAGGGCTCCCCGCCCGCGCAGTGGCGGGCCCGGGTCAAGCGCCCGAGGTAGGCGGAACACAACGTGCGCGTTCCCAGAAGCGTCGTCGTCCTCTTCTGCACGGTGCTCCAGTTGTGCCTGGGCACGGTATACGCGTGGAGCTTTTTCCAGACCATGCTGGTGCGCGACTCCGGCTGGACCTTTAGCGAGACCGCCGCCGCGTTCAGCATCACGATCTTCTGTCTGGGGGTGTCGGCGGCGATTGCGGGGCAGGCGCTCCCGAAGGTAGGGCCCAGGGCTCTCGCCCTGGCCGGCAGCGTCCTGTTCTCGAGCGGCTATCTGGTCGCCAGCCTCGCGCTGTCGCTGGATTCCCTGTGGCTCTTCTATCTGGGATACGGGGTGATCGGGGGTGCGGGCATCGGGATGGGTTACGTGACGCCGGTTGCGACCGCCGCGAAGTGGTACCCGGATCGCAAGGGACTGGTGACGGGCATCGTGGTGATGGGCTTCGGCGTCGGGGCACTCCTGCTGAGCAAGGGTCTGGCGCCTCTTCTCGTGGTCGGAACGGAAGGCGATCTCGCGCAGGTATTCCTGTGGCTGGGGATCGTGTTTGCCTGCATCCTGGTCCCGTCCAGCCTGTTTCTGAGCGATCCGCCGGAGGCCCCGGCGCCCGCGTCCGGGGACGGCTCGAGGTCGCCGCCGCCCGAGAGGGTGGAGCCGGCCGCGCCCTACCTGCGCACTTCCCAGTTCACGATCATGTGGATCGTGTTCTTCTCCAACATCGCGGCCGGCATCTCCGTGATCAGCTTCCAGTCCGAGCTCCTGCAGGAGGTCTGGGGGCTGGCCGACCCGTCCCTCGGTCCCGCGATGCTGGCCGAATACGGCGCCACGCTCATCGCTGTGAGTTCGGTCTGCAACGGCGTCGGACGACTCCTGTGGGGCTCTCTCTGCGACCGCCTGGGACAGGTCAGCGTGTTCCGCCTTCTCCTCGCCAGCCAGATGGTGGTTTTCGGCATCCTCATGACCGAGTCCAACCCCTGGATCTTCTCCGCCCTCGTCTGTTACGTGCTCCTCTGCTTCGGCGGAGGATTCGCCACCATGCCGTCGTTCGTCGTGGACGTCTTCGGCTCGAAGAACATGTCCAAGATCTACGGCACGATCCTCACCGCGTGGGCCGCCGCCGGGATCATCGGCCCGATGTACGTGGGCTATCTGAAGGACACGTATCCCGACCGGGCGGTCATGTACTGCTTCCTGATCGGCATCCTGCTGCTGGGTACGGGATACGTCTTCTCGTTCCTGCTGGATGGCGACCGGGTCAGCCTGGGCCGCCCGACCGTGAAGGGCACGCTGCGCCGTTACGGGGTGCCGGTGACGGAGGAGGGGTAGCGCCCATCCCATGAGCCGGACCTTGACCGTCGTCCACGGAGACGGCATCGGCCCGGAGGTCATGTCCGCCACCCTGTCGGTGCTGGACGCGGCCGGCGCGGGACTCGACTACGACGAACGGCTGGGGGGGATGGCGGCGCTCGAGCGGGTGAACGATCCGCTGCCCCCGGCCACGCTCGACTCCATCCGGGCGAACGGGGTGGCGCTCAAGGGGCCGCTCACGACGCCGGTGGGCGGCGGGTTCCGGTCCATCAACGTCGCCATCCGCAAGGAATTCGACCTCTACGCCAACGTGCGGCCGGTGCGCACCTTCGTTCCCGGCGGGCGCTACGAGGACATCGATCTGGTCCTGATCCGCGAGAACACGGAGGGGCTTTACGTCGGGGTGGAGCACTACATCGGCATGGAGGGCGATCCCCGGGCCGCGGCCGAGTCGGTCATGATCGTGACCCGCTTCGGCGCGGAGCGCATCTGCCGCTACGCCTTCGAGTACGCCCGCCGGCATGGCCGCCGCAAGGTGACGCTGGCGCACAAGGCCAACATCCTCAAGTACACCCAGGGACTTTTCCTGGACGTGGGCAGGGAGCTGGCCGGCGAGTATCCGGACATCGAGTTCGAGGATCGCATCATCGACGCCACCGCGATGCAACTGGTGCTCAACCCGCACGCTTTCGACGTGCTCGTGATGGAAAACATGTTCGGCGACATCGTGAGCGACCTGATGGCCGGGCTGGTGGGCGGGCTGGGCATGGCCCCCGCCGGCAACATCGGCCGGGGCGTTGCGATGTTCGAGGCGGTCCACGGGTCGGCGCCGGACATTGCGGGACAGGGCATCGCCAACCCGACGGCTCTCATGCTGGCCGCGTGCGCCATGCTCGACCACATCGGCCAGCCGGAGACGGCCGCCCGCATCCGTGGGGCCCTGCGGCAGGTGCTGGGCCGGCGCGAGACGGTGACCGGCGACCTCGGCGGCAGCGCATCCACGCAGGAGTACGCGCAGGCGGTGATCCGGGCGCTGGAGTAGGGTCCGCCTAGCGCTCGCGCACCTCGCGCACCAGCACGCTGCGGCTCACGGAGACCTCCGCGGCGCCGCCGAGCGATTCCGGGCGGACCCGGGACCAGTCGCGCACGATGCTGAGGATGCGCCCGGTGGAGCGGCTGGTCACGATCGCGCCTCCTCCACCGCCGTCGCGGTCCAGGGTCGTGAAGCCCTCGGGGCCGGTCAGCGTCACGCGCGCCAGTTCGTCCGCCCGGCCCTCCTCGACAGGAACGGCGAAAAGGAAGCCCGCCCCGCCGTGGTCGATCCTGTCCGGCGTGAAGCTCAACGAGAACATGCGTCCCCCGGTCGTGTCGATCCCTTCCAGTCGGTACGGGCCCGGTGACGTGGGAAGCTTCACCGGCGTTTCCCACTCGAAGACGGGTTCCAGGCGCAGCTCCCCGTCCTGAACTCTGCCCCACAGCAGCAGCGTCTTCTCGACTGCCCCTCGTTCCGCGGTGGCAGTTGGCGCCGGTGGAAGCCCCATCCTGTACTCGAGGGCCTTCGTGAAGCTGAAGTCGCTGGTCCATGCCGGGTCGCAGTAGGACATGAAGTCGCGGTAGCGGGCCGGACTGATCAGCCTGCCGAAGTCGCCTCCGGTGCTGAAATCGACGCCCCAGACGCCCGTGTACGCGTCGGTGTACGGGTAGTCCGGATCGGGCCCTCCCGCGCCACAACCGGGAGCGTGTCGGAGGCTCAGATTGTGACCCAGTTCGTGGGCCAGGGTGCTGCCGAAGGGTCCGTCGCCGCGATAGACCCCCGCAACGTGTGACAGGGTCAGGCCGGCCCACCCGCCGATGTAGGCGACGCCCCCAAAGCCCCACACCGGCCGATAGCGCGAGGCCGGCAAGGCCAGGATACCGTGGTAGTAGTCGTTGGTGCCGCCTGCTTCGATGAATCGGAGCAGTTGGATTTCGTCGAGAAGTCCGAAGCCGCCCTCCTCCACCGTGTCGGCTTGGGTCGTGTACGGCTCCCGCACGCTGATATTCAACTCGGAGAGCGGCAGCACCACCTGGGTCTCCTGCAGCGCCGCGTGGGAGTTGCTGGTGGCCAGGTCCGCGACCAGAGCGGCCACCGGGGCATTGTCGACCTTGCTGGTCTCCGATTCGAACGCGACCGGGACGAGCGTCACGTCGAGCGGGGGCAGCGCGCGCACGTCCAGCGACTCGCGACCCGTCGCCGGAATTCGCATCTGGCTGCCCGTGAGCGTCGACAGAGTGCTGTCCGGGTCGATCTCGACCACCATCTCCAGGCCGGGCTGCAGGACGGAATCGGGGATCATGGCGTTGAACGAGGCGTTCAGGCTGCTCTCGTCCACCCTTCTCGGAAGGCCGGAAGGCGGGCTCAGGTCGGCAACGTGGATCTCCTCGTCATCGAGAAAGAAGGTGGCCCGCGCGGAAGGACGGTACGAGTTCAGAAAGTCGGCGGTCACGAAGACCCGCAGCAGCGCCTCGCGGTCCGCGACCAGCGGCACCTTGCCGGCGTAGGACTGGGTAGCCTGGACGAGGTAGGCGGCTTGCGCTTCGACCTTCAGATCCGGCGGGTTGACCAGCACCAGCGGTGTGCCGGCGACAGGCGTGATGCCCTCGAAACAGAGGAAGCCAACGCACTCGTCCACAGGCGTGGTTGGCAGGGAGTCGAGCTGGATGTACTGCGAGACGCTGCCTTCCCGGCGGGTGACGGTAACCAGTCGGCTGAGCGTGTCTCCCGCGGCGATCGAGACGACCGTCGAGCGCGGCTCGCCCCCGCGGGCGCCGAACACGAGGCGCATGTCGAACGGGGCGCCTTCCCTGACCGCGATGCCGATCTGTGCGGGTCCTTCCGCCAGCGGGTCCTCGTTGTCCGTCCTGACGGCTTCCAGGGTAAGTGGGAAGGGATCGGTCAGATTGTCCTCCAGCCAGAGAATCTCGAGTGAGGCGAGGCCGGCGAACACGCCCCGAGACAACTCCGTCAGCGCATTGCCGAAAACAGAGAGATTCTTGAGATCGGGCGTGCCCTGAAAGACTCCTTCCGGCAGTCGCGTCAGGTCGTTTCGGTGCATGTACAGCTCGGTCAGATCGCCGAGGTCGTCGAGGAGGCCGTCGGGCAACTCGGTCAACTGGTTGTCGCCGAGGCTGAGCAAGTCGAGGTCGTCGAGGCCGTCCAGGACGCCATCGGGCAACTCGCTCAGCCGATTGTACGAAACGGCAAGGGTGTCGAGGCTGGTGAGGTCGGCAAAGACGCCGTCGGCCAGTTCCGTCAATCGGTTCAGGTAGATCGACAGGTAGTTGAGTTCGCTGAGGCCGCCGAAAACACCCTCGGGAAGCGACGCCAGCCGATTTCTGCTGAAATACAGGTTCCTGACGTCGGTGATGTTGTCGAAGACGCCTTCGTTCAACTCGGTCAAGCGGTTTGCCGAGAGCGTCAGGTACTCCAGGCTGGTCAGATCGTCGAAGGCGCCCGCCGGCAACGCGGAAAGGCGGTTGCCCGACAATCTGAGCGCCTTGAGTTCGGTGAGGTTGTCGAAGACGCCGTCGGGCAGTGTCTCAAGTTCGTTGCCACCCAGCCAGAGGGTGTCCAGAGCCGTCATGTCGGCGAAGATCCCCTCGGGCACGGTGGTCAGCCAGTTGGATTGCAGGTAGAGCTTCTTGAGAGCAGTGAATCCGCTGAAGCTGCTGTCGGGCAATGCGGTCAGCGCGTTGCCCGAAAGATCGAGGTATTCCAGCCCGGTGAGCGCTCGGAAAACGCCTTCCGGGAGCGATGCCAGCAGGTTCTCCTCGAGATTCAGGGTGTCGAGGTTCGCGACATCGGCGAAGACGCTGTCGGGCAGCCCTCGCAGGAAGTTATGGCTGAGATCCAGGAACACGAGGCCGCTCAAGCCCTCGAAATCACCATTCTTGAGGGAGATGATGCGCTCGTCCTCGCCGTCGGCTCCAGCCATGTCCATGAATACCGTGCCGATCCCGGCAGGACCGGATGGCCGGGACTCGCATGAGGTCGACGCGCCGCCGCGCTGGAATTCATCCGTGACCGCTTCCGCGCAATCGGCACCCGACGCCGAAGTGGTGTCCTGGTGCGGACCACTGACGTCGAGGCGCCTGAGGCGCGCCAACAGTCCCGCGCTCACCTGTGCGCATTCCGTGCGGTTCGTCGCGGCCATGAGCGCGTCGCGAACCTGCGGAGTCCGGCTGCAGACGCCGTCGGTCGACGAGCTGTTGACCGAAACCTGAACCACGGCGCTCAGGTCTCCCGCCACAACCCTGATCGCGGCCGTTCCCCGGGCGACCGCCGTCGCCAGGCCATCCTGGTTCACGGAGATGACCGATGCGTTTTCGCTCGACCACGTAAACGGGGCGGGGAAGGCATTGCCGTGCTGGTCCAGCACGGTCACCGTGAGTTCCGCCGTCTCACCGGGAATGCCGAGCTCGACCGTGGCCGGGGAGACCGAGAGCGAAACCGCGCGCGGTGGCTCCGGTTCCGTGACGTCCTGGACGTCGCCACATGCCGTCAATGCCAGGAGGACAAAAACGATGGCGACTTTCTTCGGAAAATACTGAAACAGGCTCATGGTACATTCGCCTCGATTCATCAGGTGTCGCATGCCATGCCTTGGGGAGTCTGCACTGGCGGACCTCTGTCGGGTGCTTCCCTACTAGTCTGCCGGGGGGGATCGACGATACCTGCAATCTCGACACCGCCGCAAGGGGGCGCCGCCTTGCCGTGACGGGCCGCCTGAAGCATCCTTTCGCGGCGGCACTGCGGGTGCATGAGCCTGACCGAATGGCCGGCGAGACGCTTCGACAGGGACGACGGAAAACCCATGGGCATTCGTGACTCGATCGCAGACGAAATCCAGTGCTCGCGCTGCGGTGAACTCCGCGACCGCAGCGATGTCGACCGCCTTCTGTGGTGCGTCGGCTGTCGCGCCCGCGCCCGGCTGATCGCCACCCGCAGGGCGCGCATCGCCGCAACCGGGCTCGCGGTGATCGTGGCGGGTTACATCTGGGGCATCATCCGCCCGACCGACGTGGTGATCGGCGGCTGGATCGCCACCGTCATCGCGGCCTACTGGATCGGCGGCAAGCTGGCCCGCGAGATCTTCTACGGCATCGAGCGCTCCAACAGGAAGCGCTATCCCGGCAGCACCGGCTGAGCCCGCGAGGCGCCTCTTCGCCCTGACGGACGCCGGGGGAGGGGACGATCTCCGTGTCCGCTTCGTTTTCCGTTAGCTTCCCTGCGCATCTCCAGGACCGTCGGCGACAGGGGCACCCTCATGGCGGAAAAATTTCAGGGTTTCGACTTCTACGATCTGGACTCCGCGCTCAGCGAGGAGGAGCGGATGATCCGGGACGCCATCCGCGAGTGGGTGGAGGAAGAGGTCATTCCGATCATCGGCGAGGCCTACTACGAACGCAGGTTCCCCCGCTCGCTCATCCCCGGGCTGGGCGAACTCGGGGTCCTGGGGGCCAACCTGCCGGCGAAGTACGGCTGCGCCGGCCTCAACAACGTCGCCTACGGGCTCATCATGCAGGAACTCGAGCGTGGAGACTCGGGGCTGCGCTCGTTCGTGTCGGTGCAGGGCGCGCTGGTCATGTACCCCATCCATGCCTTCGGCTCGGAGGAGCACCGCCGCGAGTGGCTCCCCCGGCTTGCCTCGGCGGATGCCATCGGGTGCTTCGGCCTCACCGAGCCCGACTACGGCTCCAATCCCGGCGGAATGATCACCACCGCGAAGAAGACCGCCGACGGCTGGGTGCTCAACGGCACCAAGATGTGGATCACCAACGGCTCCATGGCCGATGTCGCGGTCATCTGGGCGCAGACCGACGCGCCCGACAACCCCAGGGGCATCCGCGGGTTCGTCGTCCCAACCGACACCCCCGGCTTCAGCGCGCGCGACCAGACCGGGAAGCTCTCGCTGCTCGCCTCGGACACCAGCGAGCTCGCGCTGCAGGACGTGCACGTTCCGGACGACGCGCTCATGCCGGGCAGCACGGGTCTCAAGAGTCCGCTCATGTGCCTTACCCAAGCGCGCTACGGGATCGCGTGGGGCGTGGTGGGCGCCGCCATGGCCTGCTTCCACGAGGCGCTCGGCTACAGCACGCAACGCGTCATGTTCGACACCGTGATCGGCGCCAAGCAGATCCAGCAGGTGCGCATCGCGGACATGCTCACCGGCATCACCCAGGGCCAGCTGCTGGCACTGCAGGTCGGCCGCCTGAAGGACGAGGGCAAAGCCACGCCGCAGCAGGTATCGCTGGCCAAGCGGGCCAACTGCCACATGGCCTGCGAGGTGGCGCGGGAGGCCCGGCGGCTGCTGGGCGCCAACGGCATCCTGGTGGAGTATTCGGCCATGCGTCACATGGCCAACCTCGAGTCGGTCTACACGTACGAGGGCACGCACGACATCCATTCCCTCATCCTGGGACAGGCGATGACCGGGCTGTCCGCCTTCTGACCTTGACCCCCGACCTGGCGCGGCGCAGGTTACCTGCCCGGCGCGACATTGCCCGCCTCGCTAGCTCAACTGGTAGAGCAACTGACTCTTAATCAGTAGGTTCGGGGTTCGAGTCCCTGGCGGGGCATAGGAGGTCGGAGACCCACATGCTCGCTCTTCCGCACGACCCACGACAGCGGGCGTCCGGTCGCCTTCTCGGCCTCGGCCTGGTCATCCTCGCCGCGTCCGGATGTGGAACCCGGGACGAGGCGCCAGGTGGAGCCGGCGTGGTCGATTCCCCGGCGGCGCAGCTGGTCCAGCGCTCGATCGCCTTGCACGACCCTGAAGGAATCTGGGGCTCGCGAGCCATCGACATGGCCTGGTTCGGCACCGGCTCCGATGGCGGCGAGCGCGTGTCCGTGGAACTCCGTTTCGGCGCGGATGAACGCGACTTTGCTCTTTCCGGTCGCTATGCGGGATCGAGTATCGAATACGAGGTTTCCGGCGAGGTCTGGGCCGCCACGGTGGACGGCGACGGTTCGCCGGACGGAGAGACTCTCGCTCGAATGCGGCTCGACCGCGAGGACGGCGTTTTCTGGCGCAGCTACTACGGCTTTCTGGCCGGCCTGCCCATGAAGATCGCGGATCCCGGTGCCCGTCTGGACCCGGAGGTGGCCGAGACGACGTTCGAGGGGCGGGACGTCCAGGCGGTGCGGGTGACCTACGATCCGCAGGTGGGCGGCGACACCTGGTACTTCTACTTCGATGCGGACACCGCGGAACTCGTGGGCTGCCGCTTCTACCACGACGAGAGGGCCAACGACGGAGAGTACATCACCTTCGAGGGGCTGGCCGAAGGGGACGGTCTGCGCCTCCCGCGCTACCGCGAGTGGTACACCAACGAAGGCGACCGCTTTCTGGGCTCGGACGAAATCCGCTCCGTCACCGTGAGGTGAGCGGCGGCCCGCTTCTCCGGCACTGCTACATCGAGAATACCGACCTGCCCCGCGAGAACGTCTCCAGAATCGGGATGAACTCCAGGTTCTCCGGGTCCGCGGTCAGCGGGTTCTCGTCCAGGATCACCAGATCCGCCTGCTTGCCGACCGTGATCGAGCCCTTGGTATCCTCCTCGAAGTACTGGTAGGCACCTCCGAGCGTCACCGCGTGCAGGGCCTGCATCGCCGTCAGCCGCTGATGCGGTCCCAGGATGTGCCCGCTGCGCGTCTTGCGGTTCACCGCGATCGACACCAGGCGCATCATGTGCGGCGGGACCACGGACGCGTCGTTGTGGATGGTGAAGTTCACCCCCCGTTCGAGGGCCCAGCCCATGGGGCTGGTGTTGTTGCCGCGATATTCGCCGAAGCTGATCCGGTGCCAGTCGCCCCAGAAGAAGGCGTGCGCCGCGAAGAACGAGGGAACGACGTTCAGGACGGCGGCACGATCCAGCTGGTCGGCGCGCATGAGCTGCGCGTGAATGATGACGGAGCGGTGGTCGGGCATCGGATCCATGCCCGCAACCGCCGCGTCCACCCCGTCGATCATGAGGTCCATGGCCGCGTCGCCGTTGGCGTGCACGATGATCGGAATGCCTCCCCGGATGAGTTCGCCCGCGGCCGCCTTGTACGCGTCGGGGATCATGACGCCGTATGCCACGTAATCCGGCGGGGCACCCGGGGGGCCTTCCTCGTAGGGGATCGTGACCCATGCCGTGCGGCCCTGCGGGGAGCCGTCGAGCATCAGCTTCACCCCGCCGACCCGGAAGCCGCCCTGGTAGTCGCGCGTGTAGCCTATGCTCGCCAGGTCCGTGGGCGTCTCGTTGAAGCGCGCGAAAGCCGCGACGTCCGCCTTGAAGGGCTCGCGGTTCGCTGCCGCCTGGAACGCCTCGGCCTGCGCCGGTCCGGTCCCGCCGTCCTGGATGGTGGTCGTGCCGTGGCTCAGGTAGATGTCGATCGACCGGCGAATCAGCTCGTCGAGTTCCTCGCCTGACGGGGTGGCGCGACGATCGAATGCGAGCAGTCCGCGGGCGGTTTCCTCCAGCACCCCGTTGGGCTCCATCGAGCCCTCCATGCGGCGGACGTGCCCGCCGGGCGGATCGGGGGTGTCGGCGGTAATGTTGCTGGCCGCGAGCGCGGCGGAGTTGGTCGTGGTCAGGTGGCCCGACACGTGGGTGAGGATAATGGGATGTTCGGTCGAAGCGCGGTCCAGATCCTCGCGCGTGGGGTGCCGGCCCTCCTCCAGCAGCGAGTCGTCGTAGCCGCGCCCGGTCACCACCTCGCCGGGCGGTATGTCGTGCTCGTCGATCCACGCGCGGACCTTGCGCACGACGTCGTCGATGTTGTTGACGTCGCCCACCGGCGGGGGGTGCAGCCCCAGGGAGGTCTGGTCGCGCCCCGCGCCCAGGAAGTGGCCGTGCGAGTCGATGAAGCCGGGCAGGAGGGCGTTGTTGCCCAGGTCCACCACCCGGGTCGATGGCCCCTGAAGCGCCATCACGTCGTCCATCGATCCGGCCGCCACGATGGTCTCCCCGCGAACCGCGACCGCCTCCACGGCGGGCTGCTGCGGATCCATGGTGACGATGTTGTCGCCGTGGAAGATCGTGTCGGCGGGGTCGGCCTGCGGAGCACAGCCCGCGAAAACGAGTGACAAAGCGAACGCGACAACGGCGAGGGGCTGCTTCGACCTGCTCATGACGCTCTCCGGGCCTTCTGAGGATGGATATCCGGTCACCGTGCGACGCGGAGTCCCCGCGCGTCAAGCGACCCGGCCGCACCACGCCCAGCATCTTGCCCGCGCCAGCCGCCGCCCCGTACTTCTACTCCCCTGAAACGCGCTCGGGTGGAACATGGTGGGCAGGCTCCCGCGCCCAGGTTCCGTATCCCGGCCGGCTGCACGCCGACACTGCTGCCGACGACCAGGAGGCTGCACATGGCAAAGAGAACGATGACCCCCTCCGAGGCGCTGGTGGAGACGCTGGTCGCCGAGGGTGTCACTGACGTCTTCGGGTTGGTCGGATCGGCGTTCATGGACGCCCTGGACCTCTTCCCGGATGCGGGCATCCGCTTCATTCCGGTGGCCCACGAGCAGGCCGCCGCGCACGCTGCCGACGGGCTGGCCCGGGTCTCGGGGCGACCCCAGGCCTGCATCGCCCAGAACGGGCCCGGCGCCGCCAACTTCGTCTCGGCGATCGCGGCGGCGTTCTGGGCGCACTCCCCGGTTGTGGCCATCACGCCCGAAACCGGCTCGCTGGGCATCGGCACGGGCGGCTTCCAGGAGCTGGACCAGATGCCGATGTTCGAGGCGCAGACCGTCTTCCAGGTGCGCGTCAACCGTCCCGAGCGCATGGGCGAACTGGCGCGCCGCTGCTTCTACAGGGCCAAGCTGGAACTGGGCCCGACCCACCTGAACATCCCCCGCGACTACTTCTACGGGGACATCGAGGACCAGATCTTCGCGACCCCCACGCTCGGAGCCGGGCGTCCCCCCCGGGCCGACATCGAGAAGGCGGTCGGCATCCTGAAGGAGGCCCGCTATCCGGTCATCGTCTCGGGAGGCGGCGTGAGCCAGGGCGACGCCGTGGAAGAGGTAAGGGCGCTGGCCGAGCACCTGAGCGCGCCGGTGGTCAACACCTACCTGCACAACGACACCTTCCCCTACAGCCACGAGCTGGGGTGCGGCCCCATCGGCTACTGCGGGTCCAAGGCGGCGATGCGCACCATCGCCAAGGCGGACGTGGTGCTGGCGCTGGGGACGCGGCTCGGCGTCTTCGGCCTTCTGCCCCAGTACGACATGACCTACTGGCCGGAGGACGCAACCCTCATCCAGGTGGACCGGGACGCCCGGCAGTGGGGCATGAGCAAGATCCCGGCCTTGTTCTCAGTCGCGGACGTCGGGGAGTACGCCGCGGAGCTGCTGGAGGAACTGAAGGGCGCGCTGCCGAGCCCGGGGCGGAACGAGGAGCGTATCGCGGACGTCGCGCGCGAAAAGCGGGCCTGGGACGACGAACTCGAGACGTGGTCCTCCTCCACCGACAGCTTCATGCATCCGCGCCGCTTCCTTTGGGAGTTCACGCGCGCGCTCCCCGGCGACGCGCTGGTCACGACGGACATCGGCAACACCTGCTCGATCAGCAACGGGTACCTCAGGTTCGACGGCCCCCGGCAGCATCTCGCCGCGCTGACCTGGGGGAACTGCGGCTTCGCCTACGGGGCCGCGCTGGGTGCGAAGGTCGGCAATCGCGGTGCGCCGGTCTTCGCCATTCAGGGAGACGGCGCCTGGGGCATCAGCGGGCTGAGCGAGGTCATGACCGCGGTGCGCGAGGACATCCCGGTCATCGCCGTCGTCATCAACAACCACGAATGGGGCGCCGAGAAGAAGAACCAGATCGACTTCTACGACAACCGCTTCGTGGGCACCAACCTGCGCGCCAATCCGGACTTCGCCGAGGTGGCCGAGGCGATGGGGGCGAAGGGCTACCGGGTCGAAGACTACCGCGACGTGAAAGACGTGGTGCGCGACGCCATCGCCAGCGACCGGCCCTGCGTCATCAACGCGGTGGTCGAAGGCGGCGCGAAGGTGCTCGCCGAGCCCTTCCGCCGGGACGCGCTGGCGATGCCGACCCGTCATCTGGAGAAGTACGCACACCTGAGCCTGGACTAGCCGCCCATACCGGAGGAAACCACATGTCCGACACCCAGGCGCTGCTGGCCGACTACGACGTCCAGGACGTCATCGAGAAGGACAGGAAGCACCTCTGGCACCATCTGTTTCAGCACAGCGTCTTCGAGACCCAGGATCCGCAGGTCTTCGTTGAGGGAGAGGGCGCACGGGTCCGGGACATCCACGGGAAGGAGTATCTCGACGGCGCCTCGGGCGGCGTCTGGTGCGTCAACGTGGGCCACGGGCGCGAGAGCATCGCGAGGGTGGTCTACGAGCAGCTGATGCGCCTGCCCTACTATGCCGGCGTGGTCGGCACCGTCCCTGCGGCGCAGTACGCGAGCGCGCTGGCGGAATGGCTGCCGGAACTGGACCATGTCTACTTCGCCAACAGCGGCTCGGAGGCCAACGAGAAGGCGATCAAGATGGTTCGCCAGATCGCGCACCTGAACGGGACCGGGAAGTACAAGGTCCTCTACCGGGACCGGGACTATCACGGGACCACCATCGGTTGCCTGGCGGCGAGCGGACAGGAGGAGCGCAAGGAGGCCTACGGACCGTTCCCCGACGGGTTCGCGGGGATACCCCACGCCATGTGCTACCGCTGTCCCTTCGGCAAGACCTATCCGGACTGCAACATCGAGTGCGCGCGCGCCCTGGGGGATGCCATCGAGGCGGAGGGACCCGACACGGTGGGCGGGGTCATTCTCGAACCCATCACGGCGGGGGGCGGCGTTATTCCGCCGGTGGACGAATACTACCCGATTGTTCGCGAGATATGCGACGAATACGGTGTGATTCTGATCATCGACGAGGTCGTATGCGGATTCGGGCGCACCGGGACCATGTTCGGGTACGAGCACTACGACTTCGTGCCCGACATCGTCACCATGGCCAAGGGCATGGCCAGCTCCTACGCGCCGATCTCGGCCGCCGCCGTGCGCGGGGAGGTGTTCGACACCTTCCTCGAGGACCCGAGCGAGAAGTACCACTACTTCAGGGACATCAGCACCTACGGCGGATGCACCGCGGGCTTCGCCGCCGCCCTCGAGAACCTGCGCATCATCGAGGAAGAGGACCTGATCGAGAACAGCCGCGTGATGGGCGCGTACCTGCTGGACCGGCTGCGCGAGCTGTCCGACCATCCGAACGTCGGCGACGTGCGCGGCAGGGGCCTGTTCGCCGGCGTGGAGCTGGTGGAGGACAAGGCTTCGAAGACGCCGGTGGGCGAGGACGTGATGATGGCGGTGGTGAAGAAGGCCGCCGATGAGGGCGTCCTGGTGGGCAAGACCACGCGGAGCGTCCCCGGGCTGAACAACACGGTCAACATGGCCCCGCCCCTCATCGTCACCAAGGCGGACGTGGACGAGTTGGTGGATGCCGTGCAGGCCGGGATCGAGCACGGGTGCCGGGACCTCTGAGATGACTCGCGAAGCCCACAGCTTGCTGATGCGAACCCGGCGCGGTTCGGGACGATCGCCTTGACCGGGTCGATGTGACGTTCCTCGACGAGTTGCGGCGCCGGGCGGGGAAGCGGCCGAGGCGGGTCGTGTTCCCCGAAGGCGGGGATCCGCGAATCCGCGAGGCGGCGCTGGCCGCGGCCGCCCACGGACTCGCGGATCCCCTGCTGCTGGGCCCCGCGGGCGAGCTGGCGCGCCAGCTCGCCGGCGATGCGCGCTCTCGCGCCGTCCGGGTGGTCGACCCGGCCGACCCCGCCCGGGTGGAGCGCCACGCGGCGGTCCTCGGCGGCCTGAAGCGCTTCCGCGACCTCCCCGGCGACGAGTTGCGCCGCCGCGCCGCCGATCCCCTCTACCACGGCGCGCTCATGGTCGGCACCGGCGAAGCCGACGGCGGGGTCGCGGGGGCGGTCTACACCACCGCGGCGGTGATCCGGGCGGGCATCCACTGCGTCGGCCGCGCCGAGGGGGCCACCACCGTCTCCTCCTCCTTCTTCATGGTGGTTCGGCCCTTCCGCGGCCCGGAACCCGAGGTGCTCACCTTCGCCGACTCGGCCATCGTGCCCGATCCCACGGCCGAGCAGCTCGCGGAGATCGCGCTGGCGTCGTGCCGTGCGCGCCGGCGCATCGTCGGCGACGAGCCCCGTGTTGCCTTCCTGTCCTACTCCACCCGCGGAAGCGCGGAGGGGCCCTCCGTCGACCGGGTGCGGGCTGCGGTGGCCCACTTCCGCGAGGTCAGCCCGCACACCGCAGCCGACGGCGAGCTTCAGGCCGACGCCGCCCTCATCGCAGCCGTCGGTCGTCGGAAAACCCCGGACTCCCCGGTGGCGGGAAGGGCGAACGTGCTCATCTTCCCCGATCTGGACGCCGGCAACATCGCCTACAAACTTGTCCAGCGGCTCGCCGGCGCGGAGGCGCTGGGTCCGATCGTGCAGGGGCTCGCGGGCCCCTGGTGCGACCTGTCCCGCGGCGCGTCGGTGGAGGACGCGGTTCACGTGGCGTGCATCACATCCCTTCTGGCGGACTGACCCGGTCGGTCCACCCCCTCACTCCAGCCGAGGACGCCCTCAATGGGTCTTGACGAACGAATCAACGAGTTCATGCAACCCGTTACGGACGCGGTGGCCGGCTTCATCTTCTACGCCGTGCCCATCGCGGGCGCCGACGTACCCCTCATCGTGGCGTGGCTCATCGCGGGTGGCGTGTTCTTCACCCTGTACCTGCGCTTCATCAACGTGCGCGGCTTCAAGCACGCGCTGGACCTGGTCCGGGGGCGCTACACCGATCCTTCCCAGCCGGGCGAGGTCACCCCCTTCCAGGCGCTCGCGACCGCCGTTTCGGGCACGGTCGGGATCGGGAACATCGCGGGGGTGGCAGTGGCGATTTCCCTGGGCGGGCCGGGCGCCACGCTCTGGCTCATCATCGCCGGCCTGCTGGGGATGAGCACCAAGTTCGCCGAGTGCACGCTGGCGGTGAAATACCGCCACACCAACCCGGACGACTCCGTCAGCGGCGGCCCCATGTACTACCTGCAGCGGGGCCTCGAGCTGCGGAACCTGCCCGGGGTCGGCAAGGGCCTGGGGATGTTCTACGCGGCAGCCATGGTGTTCGGCTGCCTCGGCATCGGCAACATGTTCCAGTCCAACCAGGCCGCCGCGATCCTCATCGAGGTCACGGGGGCGGAAGGCAGCTTCTTCAGCGACAAGGCCTGGCTGCTGGGCGTCTTCATGGCCGTCGCCGTGGCGATGGTGATCGTCGGAGGGATCAAGAGCATCGCGCGGGTCACCTCGAAGCTGGTGCCCTTCATGGCGGTGCTCTACGTGCTCTCGGCGCTGGCCATCATCGGCATCAACGCCGAACGCCTCCCGGCCGCCATCGTCCAGATCTGGCAGGGCGCCTTTTCGCCCGAGAGCATCGGCGGCGGGATGATCGGTGTCATGATCATCGGATTCCGGCGCGCCGTCTTCTCGAACGAGGCCGGCCTCGGCTCGGCCGCCATCGCCCACTCCGCGGTGCAAACCGACGAACCGTGCACGGAGGGCTTCGTCAGCCTGCTCGAACCGTTCATCGACACAGTGGTCATCTGCACCATGACCGCGCTGGTCATCATCACGACGGTCTACGATCCCGCGCTGGCCGATGCGGGCATCAGCGGCATCGAGATGACCAAGACGGCCTTCGAGAGCACGCTCTCCTGGTCGCCGGTGCCCCTTTCCGTCGCGGCCGTGCTGTTCGCCTTCTCGACGATGATCTCGTGGAGCTACTACGGCCTGAAGGCGGCCACCTACGTGACCGGCGAGAACCGGTCGGTGGAGACGGGATTCAAGCTGTTCTTCTGCGGCTTCGTGGTCCTGGGCTCGAGCATCAACCTCGCCGCCCTGATCGATCTCTCGGACGCGATGATCTACGTGGTCGCGATTCCCAACCTGCTGGGGCTGTACCTGCTGGCTCCGGTCCTGAGAAAAGAGGTCCTCTCGTATCGGGAACGACTCGGCCGCTACTAAACTTCACGCTTTCTCAGGAGGAACATGATGCTAAGGAACATCCTCGCCGCCATCGCCGGCTACGTTGCCATGGCCGCCGTGCTCTTCGTGCTCTTCTCTCTTCTGTGGGTGACGCTGGGGCCGTCGCGCGCCTTCGAGCCGGGTTCGTGGGAGGTATCCGGCAGCTGGGTGCTCGGCCAGGTCGTGCTCGGGCTCGTGGCCGCGTACATCGGCGGACGAGTCTGTGCGAAGGTGGCGCGAGACGCCGGGGGCGCCACCAGTCTGATCGTCATGGTTATCGGGCTCGGGGTGTTGAACGCCCTGATGCCGGGGGAGATGGCGGCGGGGCCGCGCCCCGACGACGTGTCGATGATGGAGGCGACCGCGGGCGCCCGGCAGCCGACGTGGTTTGCCTGGCTCAACCCGGTGATCGGCGCCGTCGGCGTCTGGTTCGGTTCGAAGAAGCTGCGCGCGTAATAGCCGCTTGCGGGTGGGTACGCGCCGCCAACGGCGGGCGAGTCCGCCACGCGCGCGCCGCGCGCCCGTTCAGTCTTTAAGCACGAGTTCGAGGCCGGGGAGATCCACCCCGTGCGTCTCGACGCGCCAGTGCTCGCCGGGAGCGAGCGGGGCAAGCGCGGTCATGGTCCCGGTGCTGACGACGCGCTCGCCCGAGGCGCGTGATGAGGCCTCGAAGTTCGAGCGCAACCGCGGGACGAACCCGAGCGCCGCGCGCGGATGGCCCAGCACGGCGCTCCCCCGTCCCTCGGCCACCGGCTCATCGTTCCGGAAGAGCCGAACTTCGAGCCGGTCGAGCCGTTCGATTCCTTCCGCGAATCCAGGCGCGGCGCGATGTACGCGGGGGCCGACGACCAGTGCTCCGTGAAGCGCGAAATCCGCCACCGAGTCCGCGGGCGTGAGGTCCCAGCCGTAGTGGCAATCGACGACTTCGAACCCGACCGCCATCCAGGCGGGGCGGCTCCAGTCCGGCGCCCCCCCTTCCGCCTCGATCCCGAACATGACCTCGACCTCGATGCGCGGCGAGCAGAAGCCGGCCAGGGACAACTCGGCGGCCGGCGCAGCCATCGTCAGGGTCTGCTCGTACACCGGCCCCAGAATGGGCTCGGAGATGCCGAACCGGGGCCAGACGGTCCTGTTGGTGAACCCAACCTTCCACCCGGCGCGCCGGTATCCGCGCTCCCGCAGGCGACGGTCGAGGGCCGCGCCCACGCGGTAGGCGCCGTCGAGATCGAGTCCGGCCACCTGGCTGGTCGGCGGCAGCGTTGTGCTCCGCCCGTCGCGGGCCGCCAGTAGCGCGGTTGCGAGATCGGCTTCGGTCACGCCGCGCCTCCCACCCTCCGAGCGTTCATCTCCGCACACCCCTCCGCAACCAGCCCTAGCCGCCGACCAGTCGGTTGTACTGCCGCAGGATTTCCCGCAGCCGGTCGTGCGGGAGTGCGTGGATGGTCCAGTCGTTGGCGCCGGTCATGGTCTCGCCCGCCACCAGCGCGTTGATCACCGCCTCCTCGGTGCCTTCCACCGTCGCGCGGAAGATGCCGTCCAGGCGCCCGTTGGGCAGCATGACCAGCGGGACCTCCCCTTCGCCGGCGACGGTCGCCTCGCGATTCGCGGTCGAGAACGCCATGAAGATGTCGCCCGACCCCCCGGTGGACACGCTGCCGTTGCGCGCCAGACCCAGCGAGATGCGGCGCGACACGCGCTTGAGCTGGTTGGGCAGCAGCGGCGCATCGGTGGCCACAACCACGATGATCGACCCGTCGCGGTTGGCGGGCGGCGGCTCGGCGGGCGAGTCTCGGCCCCCCTCCGGCGCCGGCCTTTCCGGCAGCAGGTCGGGGATCTCCCGGCCCACCGGCACCCCGGCAACCCGCAGGAGGTCGCGCGAGCCGTAGTTGCACTGCACCAGCACGCCCACGGTGTAGGTGGCGTCACCGACTTCCACGACCCGCGACGCCGTTCCGATTCCGGCCTTGAACCTGTGGCAGCGCATCCCGGTGCCGCCCCCGACGTTGCCCTCCACCACGGGCCCGCCCGTCGCCGACTCCATGGCCGCGATCGCGTCCGCCTCGGTCACGTGCTGGCCGCGGATGTCGTTCAGCGTCCCGTCCCAGGTCTCGGCCACCACCGGAAGCGCGTTGAGCCACGCCCCGTTCCCCGTCTCCACGCTCTTCGCCGCCCCGTAGCGGATGACCGCGTGGTGCACGATCCCGACGCTCAGGGTGTTGGTGATCATCAGGGGGGTGTCCATCATGCCCCGGTCCTCCACCCAGGTGGTGCCGGTCATCTCGCCGTCCCCGTTGAGCGAGAACCACGCCGCGAACACGGGCGCCGGGTCGTCGTTGCCGCGGGGCCAGATCGCCGTTACGCCCGTGCGCACCGGCCCCTCCCCCACCACCAGCGGGCCGCTCCCGCGGACGATGGTGGTGTGCCCCACCGTGACCCCGGGCACGTCCGTAATCGCGTTCAGCGGACCGGGGGTGCCGTCGAACGGAACCCCGAGATCGCGCGCCCGCGGCCTGTCCGCGTCCTGGGCCGCAGCCTGCCCGGCAGCCACCAGCAGCGCCGCCGCGCCGAAAAGCGTTGGCAGACCGCCCCCGATTACGCGCCGAATTCCAGTCTCCAATCTCATCGGTTCACCTCCGATCTGTTCTCGCTCTGCCCTCCGAAATCGATCCTACGGCGCGTTGGGGTTGGGAGCCATCGACACCAGGAGAATCAGCCGTTCCTTGCTTCCGTTGCTCACCCCATGGGGCTCATCCGGCGCAGACCACGCCAGTCCTCCCGCCGCCAGCCGGCGCGTCTCGGCACCGATCGTAACGAGCGCCTCGCCCTCGATCACATAGTAGAACTTGGTGGCCCCGGCATGCGCATGGACCTTCTGCTCCTGCCCCGGTTCGAGACAGTAGATGTCGCAGAACATCTGCGGCGTCTCGAAGAGATTGACCTTCTGCATCTTCTCATGTGAGAAGCGCGGCGCCTCTCCGGTGTGGACAAAGGACATATTTTCGGGCCCGTAGTGGATAATTCTGTGGATAAACCGGGCTGGGAGGGCATCGGAGCGCCAGCCTCCACCGTAGCCGACGGGGGAGTCCACGGGCAAGGGCAACGTTGCGCGAACTCGCACGAGTTCCGCGCCAGGGCTATCTTCGGCCCTCGGCGGAAGGGTCCGTCCCGCGTCCGTTCATCATGGAAGCCTTGAATCCGGGGATGGACCGACCTCCCGAGCAACACGCGATGACCACCGCATGGGGAAGGAACATGACCTACGTTACGGCCTTGACCGCGCGCATCAGGCTGAGCGCTCCGATCCTGGCGCTGACGCTCCTTTTGGGATGCGCCGGCGACGCAAGCGAAGAAACGGAGGGACCCGACGTGAGCAATCCGCTGATGAGACCGGCTGAACTCGCCGAAACCGCGCCCGACACCTACCGCGCCCGCTTCCAGACGAATGAAGGTGTGTTTGTGGTCGAGGTGAACCGCGCGTGGGCCCCCAACGGCGCCGATCGCTTCTACGTACTGGTCAAGAACGGGTACTTCGACGACGCCCGCTTCTTCCGGGTGATCGAGGGCTTCATGGCCCAGTTCGGCATGCACGCGGATCCGTACGTCACGAACGCCTGGCGCAACCATCCCATTCCCGACGACCCGGTAACACAGAGCAACCTGCGGGGCTACCTCAGCTTTGCGGCCACCTCGCTGCCCAACTCGCGCACCACCCAGGTGTTCATCAACCTGGTGGACAACACCAACCTGGACGGGATGGGATTCGCGCCCGTCGGGCAGGTGGTCGAGGGGATGGACGTCGTGGACAACATCTACTCCGGTTACGGAGAAGCTGCCCCGATGGGCAACGGGCCGCTCCAGCAGAACATCTCGGCCAGCGGCAACGCCTACCTGACCGAGAACTTCCCCGAACTCGACTACGTGGAGCAGGCCACCATCGTCGGGGGATAGCGGCGGCTCGGACGCACCCTTTTGACACCCGGAAACCCGGACCGTAGTCTGTCCGTTGGGCAGAAGTCCGGGTGTGCCCTGGACCTCGGCCCGTTTCCATTGAGGATGCAGCGGCGCCGCGGCGCGTTGGCGCCGGCGGGCTCCCCCCGGGGCATGCGGAGTTCATCCGGATGAGCAGCATCATCGTGCGGCGGAGGATGACGATATGGAGTATCTGCCACGGAACCCCCACAGGAGGACACGCACCATGCAATCACCCTGGCGAACCACGCTGCTGGCCGCGGGTGTGCTGGCTCTCTTCCTCGCGCCCCCACTCGAGGCGCAGGAAAACGGCCGCATCACCGGGGTCGTAACCGAATCCGGTTCGGGCGGGCCGGTCTCCGAGGCGCAGGTCTACCTTCCGGACCAGGCACTCGGCGGCCTCTCCCGCGCCAACGGGCGGTATCTCATCATCAACGTTCCGCCGGGCACCTACACCGTGCGCGCCGAGCGCATCGGCCTCGGCTCCGCCGAGCAGGAGGTGACGGTCGGCGCGGGTGAGACCGTCACCGCCGACTTCGTGCTCGAGGAACTCGCCCTGGGTCTCGACGAGATCGTGGTCACCGGTACCGCCGGGGCAGCCCGCCGGCGCGAGATCGGCAACTCCATCGCGCAGATCAACGTCACCGAGCTGCCCGACAAGCCCGTCCAGATGGTGGACCTGCTCCAGGGCGCGGCGCCGGGTCTCGACCTGAGCGCCACCGGGGGGGAGCTGGGCGTCGCGCCCGCCATCCGCCTGCGGGGCAACTCCAGCGTCTCCATGAGCAACAACCCCATCATCTACATCGACGGGGTGCGCATGCGCAGCGAGCCGCTGGCGCACGTGGCGGCTCCGGACCACCGCGGCATCCGCGGGTCCAACACCTCGAAGACGCCGCTCAACTCGATCAACCCCAACGACATCGAGCGCATCGAGATCATCAAAGGGTCGGCGGCAACCACGCTGTACGGCACCGAGGCGTCCGCCGGCGTCATCCAGATCTTCACCAAGCGCGGATCCGTGGGGGCGCCCCAATGGACGATGGAGAGCCAGCAGGGCGCGGTATGGAGCCGCAAGTTCGGCAACTATCCGGACTCCCCCTTCCCCTACCTGCGCATGGAGCCCTTTCTCAAGACGGGCCACAACCAGCACTACATGACATCGGTGCGCGGCGGGCTGGAGAACCTGCAGTACTTCGTCTCGGGTTCCTTCTCCGACCAGGAGGGTTACCTGCCCAACGAGTTCAGCAGCGAGTGGATCACGCGCGGGAACTTCACCTTCACGCCGCTTCCCAACTTCCAGATCCAGTGGAACACATCGTACTCCACCGAGTCCGCCCAGCAGCTCTCCCAGAGCAACGCGCAGGGGCTGGGCCACAACGTGTACCGGGGCAAGGCCAACTACTTCACCGACGACTCTCCCGACGTGATCGCGGCCAGCGTGCTCGCTTTCGATATCCGCCATACCATCGACCGCTTCACCACGGGCGGCACCTTCACCTACACGCCGATCGCGGATCTTACCAATCGTTTCACCCTGGGGTACGACTGGCTGCAGCAGGACTCGCGCAACCTGCGCCCCTTCGGCTTCCGCTTCCGTCCCCGGGGCGCGCTGCTCAACCACCACTGGCAGAACCGCCTCATCACCTTCGACTACGTCGGCACCTACAGCTTCAACCTGATGGACGGGATCCGCTCCAACTTCTCCTGGGGCGGCCAGGCGGTTGGCGACGATGAACACACCGTCGAGGCCTGGGGCGAGGGCTTCCCGGGCGCCGAGGAGCCCACGGTCAACTCCGCCGCCGAGACTCAGGGATTCGAGACGCGGCAGAAGGTCTGGAACGCTGGCTTCTTCTTCCAGAACGTCTTCGACATCAACAACAAGTACTTCATCACCGGCGGCGTCCGCGTCGACGGCAACAGCGCCTTTGGCGAGGGCTTCGGCCTGCAGGTCTATCCGAAGGTCAGCGCCTCCTGGGTCCTCTCCGACGAGGAATTCTGGAATCCCGGGATGGGCTCGCTGAAGCTGCGCGCCGCCTGGGGGAGGTCGGGACGCGCGCCGGGCGCGTTCGATGCAGTGCGCACCTGGGAGGCCGCGGGCCTGAACGACCGGCCCGCCTTCCTGCCCCAGAACCTGGGCAATCCGGATCTGGGTCCCGAGGTCACCACCGAGCTGGAAGGGGGGTTCGACGCCTCCTTCGTCGACGATCGGGTGGCGATCGACTTCACCTATTATTACCAGCGGACCACCGATGCGCTCTTCGCGGTGCTGCAGGTCCCGTCCAACGGCTTCCAGTCGAGCCAGCTTCAGAACATCGGGGAGTTGAAGAACGAGGGCTTCGAGGTGTCGATCAACACCACGCCCTACCGGAGCGCCAACTACGAGTTGAACCTCGGACTCAACATCTCCACCAACAAATCCGAAGTGCTCGACCTGGGCGGCGCGCAGGCGTTCCATGCCAGCCAGGGAACCTGGATCATCGAGGGGGAGCCGGTTCCGGTGGTGCGTGACGACTACGTCTCCAATCCCGACGAGATCGCGGACCCGATCCGCGAGCGGAACCACATCTACGGCCCCAACTTCCCGACCCACAACATCGGTCCCAGCACGAGCCTGCGTCTCCCGGGCGGGATTTACATCTCGGCGGCTGGCGAGTTCAAGGGCGGCCACTTCCTGCGCGACTCCAACGTGCACCCGGGCGGCATCAGCCGCGGCGGCAAGATGCCCCTCTGCTGGCCCTACTACGAGGACAAGGCCAACAACACCAACATCACGCTCCTGGACAGCACCCCTGCGCTCTGGCGGGCCCGCTGCACGCCGAGTCTGATCGACTCCGGCTACCTCACCTGGGACGCCGACTTCTTCCGGCTGCGCAGCCTGAGCGCCCAGGTGCCGGTGGACTTCGCGTTCCCGGACCGCATCAGCAGCGCGCTGCTGACGCTCGCGCTCAACAACTCCTATACCTGGAAGAGGATGCCCTATCTCGATCCCGAGATGCGCGGTAACCAGGGAGGAGTGGACCTCGGGCAGGCCATCGCGGCCCGCAACCCGACTCCCATCAGCTTCCGGGCCTCGCTCCGGATCCAGTTCTAGAGGAGGGCGGACGATGACCACGACCAACAGACGACTGACGGCTGGCGCCCTCCTCCTGGTGGCGTTTGCGGGCGCTTGCGAAGTGACCAATCCCGGCCCGGTGCAGGACAAGTTCCTCGACGACGAAACCTCGCACGCGGCGCTGGTTCGCGGGGCCGAGCGCATGGTGCTCGAGACCGCGAACTTCGTCTTCTACACCAACTCCATCATCACGCGCGTGCTCTTCCCCGGGGGCGATACCAACTCCCACAGCCCGCGCATTCAGGGAGGCTCGCTCCCGCCCGAGGACGTGAACGGAGACTGGAACAACGTGCAGCAGGCGCTCTTCATCGCGAAGAGCGCACTGGAGAGGGGTGTGACGGGTGAAAACCTGGCCCAGGCGCACATCTGGGCCGGCTACACCTACCGGATTCTGGGCGAGAACTGGTGCCAGTGGCTGGAGGCCGCAGGCGCACCCCAGCCCCCCAGCGCGGCTCTCGACAACGCGGAGCAGCACTTCACGTCGGCACTGGGCGCCGCTGCCAATTCCACGCAGAGCAACGCGGCTTACGCAGGGCGCGCGCAGGTCCGGGTGGCCAAGGGCGACTGGGGAGGCGCCCTGAGCGATGCCGCCCAGGTACCTCCCAACTTCGTGTTCGCGGTGCAACCCGATCCGAATTTCTTCAACACGCGCAGCCGGGTCGGATGGGCCAACGCAGATGAGCCCTACCGGCAGTTCACGCTCCTCTTCACCTTCTTCGGTGAACAGGCCCCGTCCAATATCCGCTCGCTGCTGCCGCTCGAGGCCAGCGATCTTCCCGTCACCATCCCCGGCACCGGCTATTACGCGGAATCCGGGGATCCCCGGGTGGCGTGGCACCGGATCCCCGACCAGCCCTTCGCCAACGCTTCGTTGCAGGGCTTCGGCCAAGTGCCGTGGAGCAACTTCACCTGGCTGGATCCGGAGACTCCGATCCACCTCGGCACCGGGACGGAGATGCTTCTGTACCGGGCTGAGGGAATGCTGCGCGACGGCAACTACGCGGGGGGCATGGAGCTCATCAACCAGGTGCGCTCGATGTACATCAGCGACAACACCGGGGAGCCGCTGGCGCCCTGGGACGCCATGAGCCTGGAGGCGGCGTGGACGGCGCTGAAGACCGAGCGCATGATCGAGGGGCTGCTCGAGGGCCGCCGTCTGGTCGACCTGCGCCGGTGGGCTGCGGACGGTTCACCGGGCGAGGCTCCCTTCCCGCCGTGGGAGGAGCTGTCTCCCCTCTTCGCGGAAGCCCCGACGGCGACCTGCTTCCCCATCGCCGAGAACGAGGTGAACCGCAACCCGAACCTGGGCGGGTGAGCGAACGCGGAGAACGACTCGGATGTCAATGAGGAAGGACCGCTCCCCGTACGCCGGCGACGGCACGCGGAGGACCGGGGTGGGGCTCGAATGAGACCACCGCGGCGCGGCTCCCGGCTGATGGTGCCGGGAGCCTGCGCTGGTTATTATGCATGGTTGGCATGGACTGACTCCCTCTGGAGGGCCGGACGATGAACTTCATCACGGGCAAGCACATCCCGCGACGGACATTCCTGCGCGGGGCCGCGGGCGTGGCGGTTGGACTGCCGCTTCTGGACGCCATGGTTCCGGCGGGCGGCCGCTGGAGGGAGGTGATGGCGGCGGTCGACAAGACGCGTCTGGTCGGCATCGAGATGGTGCACGGCGCGGCGGGCTCCAACGACTGGGGCGCGACCCAGCACCTGTGGTCGCCGGCGCAGATCGGCCGGAACTTCGACCTGAGCACCAGCGCCCTGAGTTCCCTCGAGCCGTACCGCGACTACCTCACCATCGTGTCCAACACGGACTGCCAGATGGCGGAGGCGTTCCAGCCCAAGGAGATCGGGGGCGACCACTTCCGCACCAGCGCCGTCTACCTGACCCAGGCGCACCCGAGGCAGACCGAGGGCTCGGACGTGTACATCGGCACGTCGATGGACCAGTTGTACGCCCAGCGCTTCGGCCAGGACACCCCGATTCCGTCGATGCAGCTCTGCATCGAGAACGTGGACCAGTCGGGCGGCTGCGCGTACGGCTACACCTGCGTGTACACCGACTCCATCAGCTGGGCCTCCCCCACCGAGCCGCTCCCCGTCATCCGCGATCCGCGGGTGGCTTTCGACCAGCTCTTCGGGGCCGGCAGCACCCCGGAGGATCGTGTGGCGCGCCGGCGTGAGAACCGGAGCATCCTGGACTGGGTGGCCGCACGGGCCGCGCGCCTCAAGACGGAACTGGGGCTGGAGGACCGGGCCCGCCTCGACCGCTACATGGACAACATCCGCGAGCTCGAGCGGCGCATCGAGATGACCGAGGCGCAGAACCGGAGCGGCGAGGCGCGAGAACTGCCAGAGGCCCCGGCCGGGGTGCCGGATTCCTTCCGCGAGCACGTCGAGCAGATGTGGGACGTGCAGGCGCTCGCGTTCCAGTCCGACATGACGCGCGTCTTCTCGTTCAAGATGGGGCGCGACTCCTCGGCTCGGGTCTTCCCCGAAAGCGGCACCGACAAGCCCTTCCACCCGGCCTCGCACCACGGCGGCAACCCGGAGGCGGTGTCGGAGTTCAACCTCATCAACCGCTACCACGTGAGCACGCTTCCCTACTTCCTGGAGAAGCTGAAGGGCATCGAGGAGGGCGACTCGAACCTGCTCGACAAGAGCATGATCCTCTACGGATCGGCGATGGGCGACCCCAACCTGCACAACCACAAGCGGGTGCCCTTCATCGCGCTGGGCGGGGCCAACGGACGGCTGGAGGGTGGCCTGCACCTGAAGGCGCCGGACGGAACCCCGCTGGCCAACGCAATGCTCACCCTGCTGCACGCGCTCGGCCTCGACGACATGGACGGCTTCGGCAACAGCACCGGGGAATTCGCCCTGTCCATGCCGACCTCGATGGTGGAGCAGGCCAGCGGCAGCTGACGAACTCGGATCGGCCCCTCGCCCGCGGGGGGCCGCATCCAGGAAATAGCCGGAGGCGAGATGAAGGACGGAAGAAGAAGTGCGCGCCCCCGCCTTGACGTGGTTGCGGCGCTGGTCGTGCTGCTGGTCGCGACCGCTGCGACTCCCCCCGACTCCCCCGTGGCCGACGCGGCCATGCGCGGAGAACTGGACGAGGTGAGGGAGCTGCTCAGGAGCGGCGCCGACGTGAACGCCCCCCAGAGCGACGGCCTGACCGCGCTGCACTGGGCCGCCGACAACGGGGACGCCGCCGTGGCCCGCGTGCTGATCTACGCGGGTGCCAACCTGGCTCCGCTGACCCGCAACGACGCCTACACCCCGATGCACATGGCGGCCCGCGGCGGGCACGCCGAGGTGATCGGGCAACTGGTGGAAGCCGGGGCCGATCCGGCGGTGGCGACCTCGCGCACCGGGGTAACTCCGATGCACCTGGCGGCCAAGGCCGGCAGCGGCGAGGCGATCCGGACCTTGGCGGCCGGCGGGGCGGAGGTCGACGCGCGCGACCACCAGTGGGGCCAGACGCCGCTGATCTTCGCGGCCGGCTTCAACCGGCTGGTGGCCGTGAACACCCTGGTCGAGCTCGGCGCGGACGTATCGCTGACCGAAAACGTGCTGCACATGCCCACCCGCTACGCGGTGGACAGGGCGGCCAGAGCGGCCCGCAACGAAGTGCTGGAGTCGTTCCGGGCGCAGTCCGACAACCCGGGCCTGTGGGCCCCCTCGCCGCAGCAGGTACAGGCGGCGTCGGAGGCGGCGTGGCGGGTGCAGGCGCTTTCTCCCGAGGAGATCATCGGCAAGGCCACCGACCAGGAGATGACGGAGAACCAGCTCGCCCTGCTCCAGACCAACGCGCTCTCGTACCACGAGATGGTGGGGAACCAGGGCGGGCTGACCGCGCTGCTGCACGCCAGCCGCGACGGCTTCCGCGACGTGGTCCACGCCCTCCTCGACGCGGGCGCCGACGTCAACCAGGTGAGCGGGGGCGAGAGGAACAGCCCGCTCCTGATTGCGGCCATCAACGGGCACTTCGACCTGATGCTCGAGCTCCTCGAGCGCGGCGCCGACCCCAGGCTGGCCGACCTCTCCGGGGCGACCCCGCTCTTCGCCGTCATCAACACCCAGTACGCCCCCAAGACGCGCTACCCCCAGCAGCAGGCCTTCAAGCAGCAGGAGGCCACACACCTTGAGGTGATGGAGGCGCTGCTGGACGCGGGCGCCGATCCCAACGTGCAGCTGGACCGCCACCTCTGGTACCTGGAGTACAATTTCGCCCAGTTGAGCGTGAACATGTGGGGCGCGTCCCCCTTCTGGCGGGCTGCCCACGGCACCGACGAGAAGGCGATGCGGCTGCTGCTCGAGTACGGCGCCGATCCCACCATCCCCACCCGCAGGCCCCCCTCGCGCAGGCGCGGCGGCTACGGTGGCGGCGGCGGCGATCAAGTCGACCCGTCAGGCCTTGCCCCGGTGCCCACCGGCGGCCCGGGCGTATTCCCCATCCACGCGGCCTCCGGGGTAGGGTACAGCGGTGGCGACGGGGCCGGTCGCGCGGGGGTGTCGCACATCCACGTCCCCAACGGCTGGATGCCGTCCGTGAAGCTGCTGGTCGAGGAGCTGGGCGCCGACGTGAACGCACGCGACCACAACGGCTACACCCCGCTGCACTTCGCGGCCGCGCGCGGCGACAACGAACTGATCCTCTACCTGGTGGAGAAGGGCGCCGACGTGATGGCGGTGAGCCGGCGCGGCCAGACCGTGGTCGACATGGCCAACGGCCCGGTGCAGCGCATCCAGCCCTTCCCGGAGACCATCGCGCTGCTCGAGGGCATGGGCGCCATCAACAACCACAACTGCGTTTCCTGCTGACCGGATCGGGGCGCCGGGGCGGCCTCCCGCCCGCCCCGCCTTCCGTCCACTTCTATTCGGCGCCGTCACCCTCCTCTTCTGAGCCACGCGTCCACGGGCAGGTCGTCGGTGGTCTGGGCGTCTTCGTCCACCCAGTAGTAGGGGCCGAAGGGGCGCGTCTCGGGCCATACCTCGTCGAGGGTGTCGGCTTCATACAGCACCCCGTGCTGCATCACGTACTCGATGTCCATGGTGTTGCGGATGTCGTCCAGGGGGTTCGAGCGGAGCACCAGCAGGTCCGCGAGCTTGCCGGCCTCGAGTGAGCCGATATCCTGGTCGGCGCCCAGGAAGTATGCCCCACCCCAGGACGCCATGCGCAGCGCTCCGAGGGGACCCAGGCCGGCGGCCGCCATCCAGATCTCCCAGTGCATGCTGGTGCCGTGGTGCTCGCCGTGTCCGCCGAGCGCGCCATTTCCGCCCGCCGCCACGATGTCGGCCAGCCCCTGCGCGATCATCGGGAAGCTGTAGTCGGTTTCCGGTCTGAGCATCCGGCGGCGCAGGAAGGCGGTCATGCGCCAGGGCATCCAGCGGCGCTGCTTCTCGTGCATCCAGACATCCGATTCCGCGTACCAGTATTCGATGTTCGCCGCGGTGGGGCTGTCGAACATGAAGGGGTTCGAGTAGACGGTTCCCGCCTGCGCGAAGAACTGCACGGCATCCGAGAAGAGCGGGATGACGCTCATCGGGTGTTCCTGCCCGGTATAGCCGTCCATCGCCTGGCCCAGGTTGTACTCGAGTTCGTAGCCTTCGGCCGTGAGGTTGAGGTTCCTGGCGCGGGCGACGTCCGCGATCCACTGGCGCCGGTCGCGCCGCGGGTGCGAATGCTGCTTGAGCGAGACCGCGCCCCAGGACTGGAGACGGTCGATGGCGTCTTCGGTGGCCGCGTAGTCGCTGAGTTCCTCGTAGGGCAGGGGATCGCCCGTGGCGTAGCTGCGCGGGCCGATCATGCGCCCGGCGCGGATGAGTTCGGCGGTGGGGAAGGTGTTCTGGTGCCAGAGCGAGTTGTCGAGGCGCGTGGTGACGCCGTAGGCGAGATAGATGCCGGCCTCGTAGTCGCGCAGGGGCCGATGGCCGCGGTGCTCGCGGTTGCTGTGGGAATGCATGTCGACGAACCCGGGGACGATGGTGCGTCCCGAGGCGTCGATGACGCGGTCGGCGCCCGCCGTATCGCACTCCCCGACGCACACGATGCGGCGTCCGTCCACCACCACCGTGCCGCGCTCCAGCACCTCGTCCTGGCCCGCGCCCGCCAGGGTCACCAGCCGCGCGTTGGTGAACGCGACCCGCCCGGTCACCTCGCGCCGCGGCACCTCCAGGCGGATGTCGAAGGTATCGGCGCGCTGGGCGGTGACGTCGTGGCGGTAGTAGCGCGCGGCGCTTCCGAACTCGACCGTGGAAGCATCGCGCCAGCGCGGGAACAGGCCGCCGGTGCGGCTCAGGCGCTCGATCGGAAGCGAGCTGTCGCGGCGGCTGAGCGCCACCGGGCCGCCGGCACCTTCCGCTGGCGCGAGCGGAGTCACCCAGATGTCGTTGGCCTCCTGGAAGGCCAGCCAGCGGCCGTCGGGTGAAGGCGCGACCTCCTCGGCGGACTCGAGGATCATGTGGACCCTGCGGTCCTCCCCGTCCCGCCCGACGGAGGCGACCTCGACCCCCGCGTTCGTGATCTCCGGATAGAAAATGCGTCCCTCCGGTCCCCACGACGGGGCCAGGATCGCCGTCCGCTGCACCCGGTCGGGGCCGCTGCCGGTGGGGAGCGCCACGCGCACCACGTGCGCCCCCTCCCCTCCGTCGGCCGGGAAGCGCTGCAGGTCCCACCAGGGGTTGTGCGTGACGGTACGTCCGCGCAGGGTGGCCCCCGACCCCCGGGCGACCACGATCTCGCTCCCGTCGGGGCTCCACGCCGCGTTTACGTACTCCCCGCGCGCTGCGCTTACCTGGACGGGTGTGCCGCCTCCCGCGCGCACCTTCCAGACGTGGCCGCCCCCGGTGTCGTCGAGGGTCGTGAAGGCGATCCACTCCCCGTCCGGCGACCAGGCCGGCCCGAACTCCTGCACGGGCACGAAGTCCCCGGGTGTGGCTCGGCGCGGCGTGCCAGACGGCAGATCGGCCACCCAGACCCGCCCGATCGCCTGGAAGGCCACGGTGGAGCCGTCCGGCGACGCGGTGTGCCAGCGCAGAAACTCGGCCTCGAAGGGGCCGTCCTCGATGCGGAACTCAAGCCGCGCGCGCTCCGAGATAGTGCGCTGCACCCGCGCCTCGAAAGGAACCGGACGCACGTCGCCGGACTCGATGTCCACCAGGCCGATGCCCCCGCCCCCGGAGATCACGATCGTGCCCCCGTCCGCCGACCACGAGTACCCGGGCAGAACCCGCAGGCTCTTGTCCCCGCTCTCCACCGCGATGTTGATCGGGTCGACCAGCTTGCGCTCCGCGCCCGTCTCCAGGTCGAGCAGCCAGAGCGCGGTGCGCGGGCTGAAGCGGTGGCCCTTGAACGACACCGTGGCGGCCGGCAGGTGGCGGGCGAAGGCGAGCCAGCGCCCGTCCGGGGAGGCCTCCGGGGCGAACGCGCCCCCGCTCGAGCGCCGTCCGGCTCCCGTGCTGAACGAGGTCCCGCTGGTGATGTCGATGATGCGCCCGCTCTGCACATCGACGCGCCGGATCTGGTAGGCGCCGTCGAGCGCGTCTCGGTCGCGGCCTCCCTCGACGTCGTGGTAGTAGACGTAGCGCCCGTCCGGCGACACCGACGGCCAGTGCGCCCCGCCGTCGTCCACCAGCCGCACACCGGCGCCCCCGTCCCGGTGGTGCATCCAGATGCCCAGGCCGTTCTCCCCCACCCCGCCGCGCGCGATCGGGTCGCGCCGCACCACGATGAACTCGCCGTCGGGCGTCCACGCCGGGGTGACCGCACGCGAGTTCAGGTCGTGGAAGACCGCTCGCGCGTTCGATCCGTCGGCGTCCATGACCCACAGGTTGTCCTGCCCCCCGCGGTCCGAGATGAAGGCGATGCTCGCCCCGTCCGGCGAGATGCGCGGGTGGTAGTTGACCGCCACCCCGCTCTCCTGGGTGAGCGACTCCCCCGCGCCGCCCTCCGCCGGCACCCGGTAGATGTGGCCCAACAGGTCGAACACGACCCAGGAGCCGTCTGGCGCCAGGTCCACCGACATGCGCGTCCCCTCGGTGGTGGTGAAGTCGATTTCGCGGGTCTGGCCGCGGGGCAGGCGCACGTCCCAGCCGTCCTGTGCAGCTGCGGGGTGAGCCGAAGCCGCAAGCGAGCAGACCAGCAGACCGACGGCCGCCATCGCGGCGGTGGGGAAACGTGTCGAAAAGAGATGTCGACGCCCTACGGGCAGGGTGGTCGTGACGCGCATCGGAGACCTCCGGGACCAGCGGTGGGGAGACAATCGCCCAAGGGTCGATAGTGCCGCTCCGCGCGACTCCCGCGCAAGCGGATTCCGGCCGCGTCCAGGCAGGCGGCCAGCCCCGCAGGTGGGCGGGCGCGTCCCTGGGGCAGCGGTGCAAATCACGCTTGACAAGCCCGCTTCTTCCCCCGCTATTGAAGCTTGTGTCGGTGCGTCCGTTTCGGCGCCGGCGCCGCGCATGATTCGATGCGTCTTGTCAATCGAGGGGAGGCACGATGAGGATACTTGTCGCCGGAATGATGGTTCTCGGCGTGGCCATCGCAGGCAACGATCCCGGGATTTCATTGGCTGACGGACCCTGGGGCGCGGAGCCCGCGGCACCCGTCTCGCCCGCGCCCGCGGTGAACCCCACCGGCGCGCCGCACCCCGCCCCTGAGACCCTCACCGGCCTGGTGCGCACCTATTGCGTCGTGTGCCACAACGACGTCCTCCTGACCGGCAACACCACCCTGCAGGCCTTCGAGGTCGAGAACGCGACCGACAACGCCCAGACCGCCGAGCGCATGATCATGAAGCTGCGCGCCGGCATGATGCCGCCCCCGGGCTTTCCCCGGCCCGGCGGCGACTCCCTGCTGGCGCTGGTCGAGACGCTCGAGTCCACCCTAGACGAGGCCGCGGCGCGCAATCCCAACCCCGGCAACCGCACCTTCCAGCGCCTCAACCGCGCCGAGTACGAGGCCTCCGTCGAGAGCCTGCTGGGGCTCAGGATCGACGCCGGCCTCTACCTGCCCCTCGACACCAAGAGCGCCAATTTCGACAACATCGCCGATGTCCAGCTGCTCTCCCCCACGCTCATGGACGCGTATCTGAACGCGGCCGCGGAGATCAGCCGGCTGGCGGTGGGCAACCTCGAAGTCCAGCCCAGCGAGACCACCTACTCCAAGTCCGGCTACTTCTCCCAGTGGGAGCGCATCGACGGGGCGCCCTTCGGCACCCGCGGAGGAATCTCCGCCCTGCACAACTTCCCCGCCGATGGCGAGTACAGCGTGAAGATGGCGTTCGACCACACGACCACCGGAGAGTTCTTCGGCAACGTCACCCAGGGCGAACAGATCGAGATCTCCATCGACGGAGAGCGCGTGGCGCTGCTCAACGTCGACCAGTTCATGCACGTCGCCGACCCAAACGGAGCGAACCAGGAGAGCCAGTCCTTCTTCGTCACCGCCGGGCCGCACGAAGTCTCGGCGGTCTTCCTCAAGCAGTTCGAGGGGCCGGTGCCCGACCTCATGTCGCGTCACGACTGGTCGCTGGCCGATCGCCGCATCGGCGCGGACGGGTACGGCATCACCGCCCTCCCGCACATCAAGGATCTGACCATTGCGGGCCCGTTCCAGGTGACCGGCGTGTCCGAGAACCCGGTTCGCCGCCACATCTTTACCTGCCGTCCCACCGCCCCCGGGGAAGCGGAGGCTTGCGCGCGCGACATCGTGACCCGTCTCGGCTCCGCCGCGTTCCGGCGCTCACTGACCGAACTCGACACCTCCGAACTCATGGAGTTCTACCGCCAGGGTGAGGACGCGGCCGGCTTCGAGACCGGTGTGCGGCTCGCCCTGCAGGCGATCCTGGCGAGCCCGGACTTCGTGTTCCGCTTCGAGCCGGTTGCGGGCAGCGCGCGCGACGGCAGCTATCGTATCAGCGAGCTGGCCCTGGCCAGCCGGCTCTCCTACTTCCTCTGGGGCACGCCTCCCGACGAGGAACTGGTGTCGCTGGCCGAGCGCGGCCGGCTCTCGGAAAACCTGCGGGACCAGGTCGAGCGCATGATCGCCGACCCGCGTTCCGACGCGCTCGGCACCCGCTTCGCCAACCAGTGGCTGCGCCTCCAGGACCTGGATCTGGTGCATCCGGACCGCCTTATGTTCCCCGACTACCACCAGCAACTGGCCGATGCCATGACGAGGGAGACGGAACTCCTCTTCATGAACCTGGTGCGCGAGGACCGGAGCTTCCTCGAGCTCTACACGGCCGACTACACCTTCGTGAACGAACGGCTGGCGAAGCACTACGAGATCCCGGGGGTCGTGGGCGAGGAGTTCCAGCGCGTCGAGTACCCGGACGACCGCCGGGCCGGCATCTTCGGCCACGGCAGCGTCCTCACCCTTACCTCGGTGGCCAACCGCACCTCCCCGGTGTTGCGCGGCAAGTGGGTGATGGAGGTGGTTCTGGGCACGCCGCCACCGCCCCCTCCGCCGGGCGTTCCCGACCTGGAGGAGACCGAAGCCGTCGAGGGCACCACCATCCTGACGACGCGCGAGCGCATGGAGCGGCACCGGGCGAGCCCGGTGTGCAACGCCTGCCACCAGTTCATGGACCCGATCGGGCTGGCGCTCGACAACTTCGACGTGACCGGCAAGTGGCGCATCCGCGAGCACGGCATCCCGCTCGACACCCGCGGAACCTTCTACGACGGGAGCGATGTGACCAGCCCGCAGGAACTGCGCGCGGTGCTGCTGGAGCGTCCGGAACCGCTGATCCGCCACTTCACCGCAAACCTGATGGCGTACGCGCTCGGTCGCCGAATGGAGTACTACGACCAGCCGGAGATCCGCGAGATCGCGCGCAAGGCGGCGGTCGAAGGCAACCCCATGTCGGCCTTCATCCGCGGCGTGGTCGAGAGCGAGGCCTTCCAGATGAAGAGCGCCGCCACGGTGGAGGACGCACAGAGCGGCAGTTGATCCGTCCTATGGTGGGGTAGGTGCCGGTGGTGCGCCGGCACCCGCTTCACGCCTCGGATTCACCCTGCCGCTGGCCGAGTTCCGTCTCCAGCAGCAGCAGCGCGGATTTGTCGTCGCCCGCCAGGCGCAGCCGGTCGACGATGTCGGAGGCGACCTTCTCCTCCTGCACCTGCTCGTTGACGAACCACTGCAGCATCACCTGGGTGGGGTAGTCGGTCTCCTCCACGGCGAGGCGGTATAGTTCGCCGATGAGCGCGGTCACCTTGCGTTCGTGGGCCAGCGCCGCCTGGAACACTTCCAGGGGCGAGCCGAACTCCGAGGGCGGGGCGTCGATGCGGCCTAGATCGACCCGACCCTCGCGGTCGTTCACGAAGTCGAAAATGCGCAGCGCGTGCTCCCGCTCCTCGTCCGACTGCATGCGCATCCAGTGGGCGAAGCCGGGGTATCCCGTCCGCTCGAAGTACGCGCTCATGGCGAGGTAGTACTGGCTGGCGTAGAACTCCTGCACTATCTGCTCGTTGAGCGCCGCCTCGACTCTGTCTCCAATCATCTGTTCCTGTGTCCCGTGGGTTGGTGAAGAAGGCTGGTTCCGCGCGTTCAGTACCCCAGAGCCCTTCCCCCGCGCCGGGGATCGGACCACGCGGTGAGCAGACCGTCCACGACGACGATCATCTGGACATCGCCGGAGAGCCCCCCTCGCTCGACGACGACGTGACCGAGCGCCTCCAGCCGCGAAACGGTCTCCGGCGAGAGCGCTCCCGCCTCGTAGAAGATCTGGTCCGGCAGATGCTGGTGATGGACCCGCGGCGCCAGAACGGCCTCGACCACATCCATCTCGAAGTCCACGACGTTGGAGATCGTCTGGAACACCGTGGTGATGATGGTCGCGCCACCCGGGGTGCCGGTGACCATTCCCAGCTCTCCGTCCGGCCCCAGGACGATGGTCGGCGACATGGAGGAAAGCATCCGCTTCCCCGGCTCGATGGCGTTGTTTTCCCCTTGCACCAGGCCGAACTGGTTGGCGAAGCCGGGCCTGGCGGCGAGGTCGTCCATGTCGTTGTTCAGAATGAAGCCCGCCCCGGTGACGGTGACCTTGCTTCCGTACCAGGAGTTCACGGTTGTGGTGACCGACACGGCGTTGCCATCGGCATCGACGATGGAATAGTGCGTCGTGTTCTCGCCCTCCTCGGGGACGGTGACGCCGGGAGACGTCCCGGCCTCCCCCACACTCTCCAGTCCGGGTCCGACCTCGGAGGACGGAGTGGCGGCATCCAGGGAAATGCTCGCTCCCCGCTCGCTCGCGTATGCGGCCGAGGTCAGGCGCTCCAGCGGCATTTCCACGAAGTCGGGATCCGCCAGGTAGTGGTTGCGGTCGGCATAGCCCCGCCGCCAGGCCTCGGCGTGCAGATGGATCGTCTGCGCCGACTGCCAGCCGAGGGAGGCAAGGTCGTAGCGCTCCAGGATCCCGGCGGTCTGCGCCATCGTGACGCCCCCGGACGACGGGGGCGGCATCGAGATGACCGTGTGCCCCCGGTATTCGAACGCGATGGGTTCGCGCCAGACTGCCTGATACTCGGCGAGGTCCCGGCGGGTGAGGATGCCGCCGCCACGTTCCATCTCGGCGAGGATGAGGTCCGCCGTTTCCCCAAGGTAGAAGTCGTCGCGGCCGATATCGCGGAGGCGCCTCAGAGTGCTGGCCAGGTCCGGCTGGCGGAGCGTGTCCCCGACGGCGGGCGGCTGGCCTCCGCGGGGCAGGAACTGCTCCGCCGAGGCCGGAAAGGCCTGAAGGGCCGCGACCATCGCGTCGCCCAGGGAGTTCAGGAATCGGGGCCGCACGGGGAAGCCTCCGGCAAGCTCGATCGCGGGGTCCAGGAGCGCGGCCCATTCCATGCGCCCGAAGCGCCGATGGATTTGCCACATTCCGTCGACGGTGCCGGGCACGCCGACGGAGAGATGGCCGACGACGACGTCCTCCGTGACTTCGCCGTCGTCGTCCAGGTACATGTCCCGCGTGGAGGCGAAGGGCGCGCGGGCGCGGAAGTCGAGAGCCGCCGTTTCGCCGCCTGCCGTCCGAAGCACCAGAAACCCGTCACCGCCGAGGTTCCCTGCTTCCGGGTTGACCACGGCCAGCGCGAACATCACCGCGACGGCGGCATCCATCGCGTTCCCGCCGGACCTGAGGACGTCGACACCGACCTGGCTGGCGAGTTCGTCGGTCGTGACGACCATCCCGTTGGTCGCGGTAACGGGGGCGGGTGTGTCCCGGTACCGCCACGACTCCGGAAACGCGGTCCCACCCGCCGGCGAGGGATCCCCACAGCCGATGCAGGCCGCGAGCGCCAGGACGAGAGCCGTGTGCAACAGCAGTGGCAGCCGCGCCATTCGTTTTCTCCTCTCCGGCAATCGCGGAAGCCTCCCGGGACGCACGAGGTTCGCCGACGTTTCCGAAAGCTGGTTGATTAGGCTGGAAGCCCGGATCCCCGCCGGGTCGGCCCTCAATGTACCGATCTTCCGATTCCGGGCCAGAGTGCGCTTTACTCCGGCCGCCTTGCCCTGTAGCTTTCCTGCTCCCCGTCTCCGGCGTTTCAGTTGAAGCGCCCGAGAACGCGGAGCGCACGAGTGAGGATCGCTGGCGGGTTAGCCCGCTGGAGGAAAGTCCGAGCTCCACAGGGCAGGGTGCCGGGTAACGCCCGGGCGGCGTGAGCCGACGGAAAGTGCCGCAGAGAGCAGACCGCCGATGGCCCCCCGGGGCACAGGCAAGGGTGAAAGGGTGCGGTAAGGGCGCACCGGGCCGCTGGCAACAGGGGCCGCATGGCAAACCCCACCCGGAGCAAGGCCGAATAGAGGACGAGGAGTTGCCCGCTCCACCCGAGTCCCGGGTAGGCCGCACGAGGCCGGCAGCGATGCCGGTCCCAGATAAATGATCCTCCCCCGTCTTCGGGCGGGGACAGAACTCGGCTTATTCCGTGCGCTCCGCCGCGGGGGAGCAGCCGGCATTGGCCGCGACACGCGCCCGTAGCTCAGCTGGATAGAGCGCTGCCCTCCGGAGGCAGAGGCCACAGGTTCGAATCCTGTCGGGCGTATCCTCTCTCGCGGGGCCATCCGCGCCCCGCCGCACGGCGATCAGCCGTAGCGCCCCTCGATGTAATCGGCGGTCTGGCGGTGCTGCGGGTTCAGGAAGACGTCCTCCGTACGGCCGTGCTCGATCAACTTGCCGATCAGCATGAACACGGTCTCCTCGCTGGCTCGCCGCGCCTGGGCCATGTTGTGGGTCACGATCAGGATCGTGAACTCGCCCCTCAGCTCCCAGATGAGCTCCTCCACGGCCGCCGTGCCCTTGGGATCGAGCGCCGAGCACGGTTCGTCCATGAGCAGCACGGCGGGCTTCACCGGGAGCAACCGCGCGATGCAGAGCTTCTGCTGCTCCTCGAGCGACAGCTCGGTGGCCAGGGTGTCGAGCCGATCCTTGACCGAGTCCCAGAGCAGCACCTTGCGCAGGGCATCCTCGACCAGTTCCTGCCTGCGCGCGCGCGAGACGCGGTGGCCGCGGGCGTGCAGCCGGTGGCCGAAGCTCACGTTGTCGCGGATGGAGAGCGGCAGGGGATTGGGACGCTGAAACACCATCCCCACCTGCTTGCGCACCTGCACCAGCTCTACCTCCGGCGCGTAGATGTCCTGGCCCAGAATCTCGATGCTTCCCGTGGTTCGGACGTAGCCGAGCCGCTCGTTGATGCGGTTGCAGCTCCGGAGCAGGGTGGATTTGCCGCAGCCCGAGGGACCGATGAGGGAGGTGATGATGCCCTGCTTCACGTGCAGGTTGACATCGAAGAGGGCCTGGAAGTCTCCATACCAGAGGTTGAGGCCCCGGGTCGCGATCGCGGCAGGTGCGGGAGCGGCAGCCGGCTCAGCCAAAGCGTCCCTCGATGTAGTCGTGGGTGCGCGGATCCTTGACGATGCCGCTGAAGATGCGCGCCGTGTCGCTGGTTTCGACGTGCTCGCCGGTCAGGAAGAACGCGGTCCGGTCCGCCAGCCGCCTCGCCTGCTGCACCAGATTGGTCACCAGCACGATCGACATCTCGTTCTTCAAGTCCTTGAGGACATCCTCTATGCGCATCGTGGTGACCGGATCCACGGCGATCGAGAACTCGTCCAGCAGCAGGAGATCGGGTTCCTGCGAAAGCGCGCGCGCGATGGTGAGGCGCTGCTGCTGGCCTCCGGAGAGCAGGCTTCCGAGCGAGTCAAGCCGGTCCCTGACCTCTTCCCAGAGCGCGGCGCGCCGGAGGCACCGTTCGACGATCTCGTCGAGCTCGCTGCCTTTGCGCACGCCCCGCAGGCGCGGAGCCAGGGCCACGTTCTCGTAGACGGTGAGCGGGAGCCCCACCGGGAGCGGAAAGACCACGCCGATGCGGCTGCGCAGCGCGTACACATTGCGCACGCGTCGGATATCGCGGCCGTCGAAGGTGATACGGCCCTCCACCTCCATCCCGGGGATGAACTCGTCCATGCGGTTGAGGGCGCGCAGGAACGAGGTCTTGCCCGAGCCCGCGGGGCCGATGACCCCCAGGATCTCGTTCCGGCGAATGGAGAGATCCAGCCCTCGCAGCGCCACATGGTTCCCGTAGCGGATCGTGAGGTTCTGCACGACCACCTTCGCGGAAAGCGCCTCGGCCGAGGCGCCGCCGCCGTTGGGCGCCCCGCCCGCTACCATTTCTTTCTCCCGCGCACGTACACGCGAAAGGCGATGGAGAGCGCGTTCATTGCCAGCACCATGGAAATCAGCACAAGCGCCACGCCGAACGGCAGCGCTTCCGGCGCGTCCGGTACCTGAGTGGCGATGACGAACAGGTGCAGCGACATGGCCATGGTCTGGTCCAGGACGCCCTGGGGCAGGAAGGGAAGGAAGAAAGCCGCGCCGGTGAACATGATGGGAGCGGTCTCTCCCGAGGTGCGCGACACCTCCAGGATGATGCCCGTGAGGATGCCGCTGAGGGCGTTGGGCAGCACGATGCGGCGAATGGTCTGCCAGCGGGTTGCGCCCATGTTCCAGCAGGCTTCCCGGAAGGCTCGCGGCACCGCCTGCAGCGACTCGCGGGTGGACACGATGACGACCGGGAGCGTCATCACCGCCAGGGTGAGGCTGGCCGCCAGAATGCTCGTGCCGAAGCGGAAGAAGAGCACGAAGGCGCCCACCCCGAACAGGGCGTGCACGATCGACGGCACCCCCGCCAGGTTGATGATCGCGAGGTTTATGGCGCGCGTGAGCCAGTTGTCGGGGGCGTATTCGCTCAGGTAGACGGCGGCCGCCACCCCCACGGGCACGGACGCGATCAGCGCCACGACCACCAGCCACACCGTCCCCACCAGCGCGGGTAGAATGCCCCCGGCGGTCATGCCGTCCACCGGCGGCGTGGTAAGAAACTCCCAGGAGATGACGGGGCCGCCCTCTACCACCAGCAGTGCCATGATGATCACGACCGGCAGGATGAGCAGCGCGGTCATCAGTCCGAGCAGAACGCGCACCAGCCACTCGACCTTCCGGTCGCGCGCGTTCAGCGAGGTGCCCGCGAACAACGGGGCCGCCGTACCGGTCATGGGCGCCCCCGCTCCCCCTTCCTGCGGATCCCGCGCATGATGGTATCGGCGGCCAGGTTGATCGCGAAGGTCACCAGGAAGAGCAGGATGCCCAGCGTGAAGAGCGCCCGGAAGTGATCGGAGCCGACGGCCGTCTCGCCCAGTTCCGCCGCAATGGTGGCGGTGAGCGCGCGCACGGAGTCGAACACGCTGTCCGGGAGGTTGATGGAGTGGCCGCTGGCCATGAGCACGACCATGGTCTCGCCGAACCCTCGTCCCACGCCCAGCAGCACCGCCGCCACCAGGCCGTTCTTCGCCGCGGGAATCACCACCTTGCGAATCACTTGCCAGCGGGTGGCGCCCAGCGCTTCGGCTGCTTCCCGATAGCCGTCCGGGACCGCCTTGAGGGCGTCTTCGGCGATGGTGGTCATGATGGGGGCCGCCATCAGCCCCAGGATGATCCCCGCGTTCAGGACGTTCAGCCCGATGGGAACGTCGAAGAAGTCGATGATCAGCGAGTTCATGATGCTGAAGCCGATGAAACCCCACACGACGGAGGGGATGGCCGCGAGCAGCTCGACGAGCACCTTGAGCGTTTCGCGCACCCGGCCGCGCGCGAATTCACCGATGAACACGGCGGCCGCCAGCGAGAAGGGGATCGACACCACCATCGCCAGCCCCGTAATGCTCGCCGTCCCCACGATGAGCGCCAGTGCGCCGTAGGTGGCATCCACCGCCGAGGTGGGCCGCCAGGCGATGGAGCCGAAAAACTCGCCCGCGTCGAACTCGGTGAACACGAACCCGAGGCCTTCGCGCGCGATGAAGGCGAAGATCCCGCCGATGAAGAGGATCGCCGAAGTGCCGCCGATGAAGACGAACACCGTCACCGCGCGGTCTGCGTACCAGGCGCGGCCGCGGTGGTCGAAGTCGCGCGAGCGGGCGAGCGCCTGCGGATTCATTGAGGGCCGATCAGGCGTCCTTATCCCGGGCTACTGTACGCACTCGGCGGGCATCGCCGGGGTGTAGCCCAGCTCCAGCATGATGCACTGCCCGGCATCGCCCAGCACCCAGTCGAGATAGGTCTTGACCGCGCCCGCCGGACTACCGGAGGTGTACATGAGCAGGGGCCGGGCGATCGGGTAGCTGCCGTCGAGCGCCGTCTCGATCGAGGGGGCGACGCACGACTCGCCGGCGCTGCCCATGACGCAGGGCATCGTGACCTCGGGGGTTGCGTAGGCCATTCCGCTGTAGCCGATCGAGCACGGCGTCTGGGCCACCAGGTGCACCACGTCCTTCGAGCCGTGCATGTCGTGGGAGCCGAGCTTGAAGTCCTCGTTGTCGAGAACCGCCTCGCGGAAATACGCGAAGGTGCCGGAGTTGTTCTGTCGGCTGACGCGGACGATCTCGTCCGATGCGCACCCCGGCACCTGAACGTCGAGCTGGCTCCAGCGCTCGATCGTGCCGTTCTCTCCGTAGATGCCCGCCAGCTGGTCCAGGGTAAGCCGGCCCACCGGATTGTCGCGGTGGACGTACACGGCCAGCGCGTCGTGGCCGACAAGGTGCTCTACGGGATCGTTGCCGTTCGCGCGAGCCGCCTCGATCTCCCGCGAGGTCATCTTGCGGCTCGAGTTGGCGATGTCCACCGTGCCGTTGATCATCGCCGAGATACCGGTGCCGGAGCCGCCACCCGAGACCGCCACGGCGACTTCGGCGTCGACTGCGCTGTACGCTTCCGCCCAGGCCTGGGCGACGGTGATCAGCGTATCCGATCCCTTGTTCTGGATCACCGCGCGCGCACCGTTCTCGGCGCGGCCGCCGCAGGCGATGACAAGGATCGACAACAGGGTGGACATGCTACGTCTCATTCTCGGTTCCCTCCATGGATGATCGCTGCAATCGGGCATACCCGCTCCCTGCGTCGGAACCGGGGCCACCATAACCTATCCGCACGGCGGGCCCTCCGATACCGGGCGCCGGTGCGCTGCGCGCTTCTGTTACGAAAGTGTTGCCTCGCCGGGACGAGAAGGCCGATCGGGGCCTCGGCGGGCCAGCTTCCACACGCCCACGGTGAGCACCGGTACGACGTACACGGCCAGGAAGACCCAGGTCATGGTCCCGTATCCCCGCGCGATCAGGTCGATCAGCCCGAATTGGGCGATGAGGGCGCCACCGAGCAGCAGGCCTGTGCCGATCCCGGTGCGCAGGCGGGCGGGCATCTCCGCCTTGCGCCGTGCGTAGACCGCCGCTATGCGCTCGTTCACCGCGTGGATCATCCCCGCCCCGGTCTCGATCAGGGTTCCGAAGAGCGCCAGCTGGAACGCGAGTTGGAACCAGCGCATGCCGAGCGTTTCGAGCAGCGCGTTCGCGGGGACGGTGCGGTCAAGGATCTCCGGGTACTGTCCCACCATGGCGAGGTAGAAGAGCAACCCGGGGATGATGGCGATCGGGCCGGCCAGCAGGCCCGCCGAGACCGCCTCCCGGCGGGTGCCGACGTGCCGCATCACGAAGAGCAGGCCGGGAATGGTCGCGAGGTTGTAGGCGGCGTAGCGCACGCCGGCAAGGAGCCAGCCCTCGCCCGCCGGGACGGCGGCGAACCTCTGCGAGATTTCTCCCCCGAAGGAGACGAAACAGAGGACGAAAAAGAGGACGAACACGGCGTAGAGCACGAAGGACCAGCCGGCGAAGAAGCGCTCTATGGTCTTCGACCCGCGGAACACCAGGTAGCCGATGGCGGCGATCATGCCGAGCACCCCGGCAGCGTAGCTGATGCCGAACGTCTCTTCGAGTATGCTGCCGGCCGCGGCCGCGATGACCGCCAGAACCAGCATGAGGAACGCCAGGTATGCCGCTTCGTAGGCGACCCACCAGCGCCCACCCAGGAGGCGGCGGAAGAAGGTTCGGTAGTCGTAGGCGGAGAAGCGGCGGGCGAAGTCGAAGGTCACCGCGCAGGTCGCGCTCCAGATCACCGTGGACACCAGCAGCATGGCCATGAGGCCGCCGCGGGGACCCTGCGTGAGGAAGAACTCCACGAGTTCGCGTCCGGTGCCGTACCCGCCTGCGATGACCACCGACTGAAAGACGAATCCCGGGAGCAGGTAGCGGCGGAAGAACGAGTGCTGGGCGGACGTGGTCACGGTCTGGTTCTCCGGGCGAGGGCCTCCGGGGCCACGCGGGCGGGGGTGCGAGCCCTGAGCCTACGGGGGCCGGATCGGCATGGCAAACCGGCGGGCCACCTCGGGGCGGTCCGTTGCCAAGTTTGGCACGACTCTTGCTCTATGTCCTGCCAGGCGGACCTGGCTGAAACCGGGCATGCGCCGGTCGCGTAGGCCCGGAAGACAGGGGGAGTGGGATGAGCACGGAAGAACGAATCAGGCACCTGGGAAGAGCGGCATCGAGGGCGGAGGATGAAGGGAGGTACCGGGAAGCTCGCAATCTGCGGCTTCTGGCGCGTGACGCTCGACCCATCTCTTCCTTGAAGGACGTTCCGAACATTTCCCTGGCCGGTTCGAGGGAATGAGTATCGGCTGAGTCGAGATGTGGGGTGGGGTGGTGAGGCCCCCGAGCCCGTGGAAGCGGGTTCGGGGGCTTTGGTATTGAGCGCAGCGTCGGCGGATCTCCGCGGTCCCGGCGACCAGCGACATGTCGATCAGCAGCAGAAGGCCTGAGTGCCAGCATCTTGACAGCCGATGATGGATTTCCGTCGTTGAAAGGCGGGCGGTCCGTCGCCCGCCAGGCTGGAAAACTGCCGCAGCAGGGAGCAAGGCCGTGAGATTGAAGGGAAGCGATTGGCGCGTGATCGGAGGGATGCTGGCCTGTTTCGCGGTCGGCGCGTGCGCGGGCGACGACGAAGCGGGAGACTCCTTGTCCGGCTCGTCCAGGGACGCTCGGGCGGCCGCCGCGACCATCACCGAAGCCGACTTTCTGGACCGGGTGGCGATTCTGGCCCACGACTCCATGCGGGGCCGGGCCACGCCGAGCCCGGAGATCGAGGAGGCCGCGCGCTGGATTGCGGGAGAGCTCGCTGCAATGGGACTCGAACCGGGTGGTGGCGGGGGCGAGTTCATCCAGCGCTACTCTTTCCGTCCCCGGATAGTTGATCTCGAAGCCCCTGCGATCGACGCGCCCAACGTGGCCGCCGTGCTGACGGGCAGCGATCCGGAACTGCGGAACGAGTACGTCGTGTTCAGCGCCCACATGGACCACGTGGGAGTGCGGGATCCGGACGCGAGCGGGGACAGCATCTACAACGGCGCCGACGACGACGCCTCCGGAACGGCCGCGGTCATCGAGATCGCCGAGGCGTTTGCCGCCCTCGAAGAGCCGCCGGCGCGGTCGACGGTGTTCCTGCTGGTGAGCGGGGAGGAGCGGGGCCTGCACGGAAGCCGCGCCTACGCCGACGACCCGCCGGAACCGGTCGCCTCGGGGCGCATGGTGGCCAACCTCAACATGGACATGGTGGGCCGCAACTGGCCCGACACCATCGTGGCCATCGGCAAGGAGCACTCGGATCTGGGGGCGACCCTGCAACGCGTCAACGCGGCGCATCCCGAGCTCGGCATGACCGCCATCGACGACCTGTGGCCGGACGAGAACTTCTACTTCCGTTCGGACCACTACAACTTCGCGCGCAACGGCGTGCCGGTCCTCTTCTTCTTCAACGGGACCCACGACGACTACCACCGGCCGAGCGACGAGGTCGAGCTGATCGACGCCGAAAAGGGAGCGCGCCTGACCCGGCTCATCTTCTACCTGGGGCTCGAGATCGCCAGCGCTCCGGAGCCGCCGGAGTGGAATCCCGAAAGCCGCCGCATGATCGTCGAGATGATCGAGAACAGGCGATGAGCGTCCGGCTGATGCCGCTGGAAGACTATCGGGAGTATCCCGTCCGGGAGATGCGCGCCCGTGCGCGCGCGTTCCGCGAGGAAGTCCGCCGCCGGCGCACGGTGCGCGACTTCTCACCGCGCTCCGTGCCGCGCGGGATCATCGAGGACTGCCTGCTCGCCGCCGGTTCCGCCCCCAACGGCGCCAACCACCAGCCCTGGCACTTCGTCGTGGTGAGCGACCCCACGGTGAAGAAGCAGATCCGCGAGGCCGCGGAAGACGAGGAGCGGGCCTTCTACCGGGGACGGGCGCCGGACGAATGGCTGCGGGCGCTCGAACCCCTGGGCACCGACGAACACAAGCCCTTCCTGGAGGTCGCGCCGTACCTGATCGTGATCTTCGCCGAGAGCTACGCTCTGCTCCCCGACGGGACCCGCCGCAAGAACTACTACGTGACCGAGTCGGTCGGCATCGCCACGGGGCTGCTCATCACGGCCCTCCATCACGCCGGCCTGGCATCGCTCACCCACACGCCCAGCCCCATGGGCTTCCTGAACCGCATCCTGGGCCGTCCGAAAAACGAGCGCCCCTTCCTGTTGCTGGTGGTGGGGTATCCGGCGGACGACGCCAGGGTGCCCGTCATCGGCAAGAAGTCCCTGCGCGAGATCGCGACCTTCAGCGGGTAGCAACCCCGCGGCCGGCCACTCGCATTGCGGGTTGGTCTTGGATAAACTGCGCCCATGGGCACCCGCCGGACGCGGGCACCTGTCAACGGTTCCACCCGTTCAACCGGACGAGGCACAATGGGACGCCTGGATGCAGACACAGGACGGGACTCGGCGGAGATCCGCGCCTTCACAAAGGCGATTCTGAGGGACCTCAAGGCCCTCGAGAGGATGCTCTCCGAGGGCATGATCGAGTCCGGGGTGCGCCGCTTCGGCGTGGAACAGGAGTTCTTCCTGGTGGACCGCGGCTGGCGCCCGGCGACCGTCGCGCTCGACGTGCTGGAGCATCTTCCGAAAGACACCTTCACGACAGAGCTGGCGCTCTTCAACCTGGAGGCCAACCTCCAGCCCAAGCTCCTCACCGGGCGCTGCTTCTCGGCCATGGAGGTCGAAATCGAAGAGCGGATCGCGCAGGCGCGCGCCTCCGCGCAGCGGCAGGGGGCCGACATCGTCCTGTGCGGCATCCTGCCGACCCTGGGCAAGTCCGACCTGTCCATGGACAGCATCACGCCCATGCCCCGCTACTACGCCCTCAACGATGCGCTCAACCGCATCCGCGGCGGGTCGTCGTACCGGCTGCGCATCGAGGGCACCGACGAGATCTTCGTCGAGCACGACTCGGTGATGGTGGAGGCGTGCAACACCAGCTACCAGGTGCACCTTCAGGTTTCCGCGGAGGAGTTCCCGAGCTTCTACAACGTGGCCCAGCTGGTCACCCCGCCGGTGCTGGCGGCGTGCGTCAACTCCCCGCTCCTCTTCGGCAAGCGGCTCTGGAACGAGACCCGCATCGCGCTCTTCGAGCAGTCGATGGACACGCGCAGCGCAACGCCGCACCTGCGCCAGACCAGCACGCGCGTGCGCTTCGGCGAGCGCTGGATCAACAAGTCGGTGACCGAGCTCTTCGAGGACGACATCGCGCGCTTCCGCGTGCTCCTGACCGGAGAGGTGACGGAGGATCCCTTCGAGGTGCTTGCACGGGGCGGCGTGCCCCGGCTCCCCGCGCTGCAGCTGCACAACGGCACGGTATACCGCTGGAACCGCCCCTGCTACGGCATCAGCGAAGGCAAGCCGCACCTGCGCATCGAGTGCCGCGTGCTGCCCTCCGGTCCCACGATCATGGACGAGGTTGCCAACGCCGCCTTCTGGATCGGTCTCGTGCTCGGAGGCGCCCGGGAATACGGAGACGTGGCCGGCCGCGTCGACTTCGACTACGCCAAGGCCAACTTCGTGGCCGCCAGCCGCCGAGGCCTGGACGCCGGTTTCCACTGGCTCACCGGCGAGACCGTGAGCGCGCGCGATCTCCTGCTGGGTGAACTGCTTCCGCTGTCACGGAGCGGGCTCGAGGAGCTGCAGATCGAGGAGACCGAGATCGACCACTACCTGGGGATCGTCCAGGGGCGCATCGAGTCCGGCATGACCGGCGCGACGTGGCAGCTCAAGTCGCTGCGCAGCATGAGCGGCCAGGGATCGGCCGCAGAGCGCATGACCGCGCTCACCTCCGGGATGGCTCATCGGCAACGGGATCCGCGTCCGGCGCACACCTGGGAGCCGGCCGAGATCTGGGAGGCGGGCGGCTGGCGCTACAATTTCCTGAAGGTCGAGCAGTACATGGTGACCGACCTGTTCACCGTGCATGAGGACGAGCCCATCGAGCTGGCCGCCTTCCTGATGGACAAGCAGAACATCCGTCATGTGCTGGTGGAAGACGACGACCACACGCTGGTCGGGCTGGTCTCGTACCGCGCGATCCTGCGCCTGGTCGCCGCCTCCGGCGTCCCAGGCATCGAGGAGTCCGACCCCATCCGCACCATCATGGCCTCCGACGTGGTGACCGTGGAGCCCGAGACCTCCACGCTGGAAGCGATCAGGATCATGCGCGAGAAGCGCGTGTCCGCGCTCCCGGTGGAGAAGAACGGCAAGCTGATCGGAATCATCAGCGAGCGCGATTTCCTGCCGATCGCCTACCAGCTGCTGGAAGAGAAGCTGGAGGAGGTCTGAGGGGTCCCGACCCGCGACCTCAGATCTTGATGTAGATCCGGCGCCGGTGCAGCAGCCAGGCGACGGTGAGCCAGAACGCGACCTGTGCGAGCGCGAGGGCCAGCGAGCCATTGTAGTCGCCCGCCCAGGACTGGAAACCGTTGCGGAAGATCCAGTCGTAGAGGGATGACGCGGCGGCGTCGGGCGCGGGGATCCGCGCCATCGTCTTGGCCACCATCCCGGATGCCACGAAGATGGCGATGGAGTTCATTCCGCAGGCCATGAACGGTGCGCTCCAGGCACTCCGCCATCGCTTGACGTCGATGGCCCAGAACATCGTGCCCAGCAGCAGGAGCGCGGTTCCGGCGGTGAAGACCACGTAGGAACTGGTCCACAGGTTCTTGTTGATGGGGAAGACGAGGTCCCAGGCGAGTCCCAGCGCGACCATCACCGCGCCCGCCATCCACATCTCCCAGGCGAGCCGGCGGCCGGAGCGGCCGCTTTGGAGCCGTTCGCCGCAGAAGATGCCCAGGAGGCAGGTGGCGATGGCCGGGAAGGTGGAGAGCAGCCCTTCCGGGTCCCATGTGCCCGACCACAGCCGGCCGGGCATGAGGATGCGGTCGATGTGGGCGGCGAGGTTGCCGTCCGGCGAGAGGTCGCCCGGTGCGGAGCCGGGGACCGGCACGAGCATCATCACGGCCCAGTAGCCCAACAAGAGCGCGGCTGTGGCGGCCATCCTCCCGCGGGCGGAAGCCCACAGGTACAGCCCGGCCGCGGCGAAGTACACGAGGCCGATGCGCTGGAGGACGCCGTATAGGCGCATCTCGCCGAAGTCGAAGTCCGGGATGGCGCGCATGGCGAGCCCGATCGCGATGAGAATCAGCGAACGGCGGATGACGTGCCGGAACAGGCTGGAGCGGCTGGCTCCTCCCGCGAGCCTGCCCCGGAAGGAGAACGGCATCGCGACGCCGACGATGAACAGGAAGTACGGGAAGATGAGATCGGTGGGGGTCCACCCGTGCCACTCGGCGTGGGCGAGAGGCGCATACACGTACGCCCAGCTGCCCGGGTTGTTGACCAGCACCATTCCCGCGATGGTCAGGCCCCGGAACGCGTCCAGGGAGAGGAGGCGGTCCGACGTTTCGGGCATGTGGACACCAGAATCCGGGAACGTGTCATCCTTGCCGGGATTTCGATTCTAACCGTTCCCGGTGGTGAACGCATTGGCGGTGAGATGTCGGGGCGTCGGAGTGGGTCCCGTGGTTCGATATCCCTGCTTGTCCATCTGAGATATCTTGACTAGGATTGTCAGTATACCGTGTTCTGCTCTTTTTCGGAGGGTTTCGATTGAGGAAGACCAGCGTAGAAGTTGACCACGGCCTCATCGAGCAGGTTCGGCTGCTGCTTGGAACAGCCTCAATCAAGGAGACAATCGACACCGCGTTGCGCGAAGTGCTGCGGCGCGAGGCCAGGCGCCAGGAGATAGCGGCGCTCTCCACCATGGAGGGGCTTGATCTGGCCAACGAGACCGTCATGGCCAAGGCGTGGCGTCGTTGACACCGCGGGAAACGCCCGTCGCCTACCTGATTGACCAGAGTGCTCTGGCCCGCATGGAGGATCCTCGGGTCGGGGCGCGAGTGGTGCCGATCATCGAATCAGGCCGGGCGGCGACATGCTCCGTCGTCGAGCTCGAGGTCCTCTACTCGACACGCAATCATGCCGAGCACGCGCGTGTTCGGGCTCGACGGGCGCTGGCCTATCGGCGCATCGACCTTACGGAGGCCGTTTTCCAGAGGGCGATCGCCGTTCAGGGGTTACTCGCCCGCCGGGGACAGCACCGGCTGCCCATCCAGGACCTGATCATCGCGGCCGCGGCGGAGATGGCCGGCGCGACCCTTCTTCATTACGACTCGGACTTCGACACGATCGCGCTCGCGACGGGGCAGGATGTCGAGTGGGTCGCTCCGCGAGGCTCCCTATAGGCGTGGGCTACGCCACCACCTCCGCGAACGCGTCTCCCATCTTCTCCAGCGCTTCCTGCAGCTCGTGGGCGGGCGGGCCGAAGCCGAGCCGGAGGTAGTGGTCCATGCCGAAGTGGTCGCCGGGCACCACCAGCACGGACTTCTCGGCGCGCAGCTTCTCCGCCAGCACACTTGAGTTGACGGGAGCGTCGTAGCGGACGTAGCAGATGGCGCCCGCGTCGGGGGGATGGTAGCGGAAGAGGCCGTTTTGGGACTCCATCCACTCGGTGACCAGCGGCAGGTTGCTGCGCAGGATCGAGCGTGTGCGGGCGAGGATGCGGGCGCGGGCGTCCGGGGCCAGAGCGGCGGTCGCGAGGATGTCGGAAAGGGTCGCGGGGGTGATGGTGGTGAAGTCGGTGCGCGCCCACAGCGTCTCGGTGATGTCGACCGGGGCGACGATCCAGCCGATGCGCAGCCCGGGCGTGCCGTACGCCTTGGAGAGCGAGTTGGTCACGATGGTGCGGTCGTACTCGCCCCACATGGAGGGCGTGGGGATGCCGGAAAGCTCCGCGCCCTGGTAGACCTCGTCGCAGAGGATCCACGCCCCCGCCCGCTCCGCGGCTTCGACGATGCCTCGCCGCGACTCCGGGCTGAGACACGCTCCCGTGGGGTTGTTCGGGTTGGTGATCAGGATGAAGCGAACGTCGTCGTCGAGGATGGCGCGCAGTTGATCGAGGTCGGGCTGCCAGCCCGTCTCCTCAAGCAGCTCGAAGGGGCGCACCAGGCCGCCGAAGTTCCGCACCAGCCCGGGCACCTGCATGTAGTTCGGGACCATGACGGCCGCGGGGGCGCCCGGCTCCATGAGCTGCCAGCAGGCGGCCATGTTGGCCTCCGCGCCGCCGGTGGTGACCACCACCTCGTCGGGAGTGACGTTGTCGTAGAGGGCGGCGATGCGCTCCCTCAACTCGTCCGACCCGTTCGACTGGCCGTATCCGAGGCTCGACGCTCCCAGATTCTCGATGCCGGTGAGTTCGATCAGTTCGTCCAGCGAGAGCGGGTCCACTCCGCTCTCGGAGAGGTTGTAGCGAACGCGGTGCTCGAATACGGACTGCCAGCGCTCCATCTCGAATCGGTCGAGCTTCACGGGCTTGCCTCTCCGGGTTCAGGGCGCGCGCGGGGCGCGTTGATGTGGTTTCGGGCCGCGCGCGTGGTGCGTTGACTTGGGGCGCGCGGGCGCGTTGATGCTGATTTGGGCCGCGCGGGCGGCGGCTAGCGGATCCCTACCAGGCCGCGCACGGACTCGATGAGGGCGTCGCTGTCCCAGCCGATGCCGTGCCGGAAGACAATGCTCGTGTTGCGGATGTGTCCGTCGGCTTCGACGTCGCCCTCCACGACCGCGAGATCCGCGCGCTTGCCGGGCTCCACGCTGCCCACGTCGTCGTAGATTCCCAGTACGCGGGCACCGTTGGCGCTCATGATTTCCGCCACCTCGGGAGCGGTGAACCCGGCTTCCAGCAGCAGCTCGAAGTTGCGCTGGTCGCCCAGCCCCGGCGGCGCCGCGCCGTAGCCGGTCGGGTCGACGCCGGCGGCCAGGAGCCCTCCCGCCTGTACGAAGGCGTACTCGTAGTCCATCGCCACCCGCAGCAACTCGGGAGAGAGGCCCATGCCGGATGCGGGATCGGTGCCGCGGATGCGGTCGAACTGCGCCCGCACGTCGGCGGCCACCTCGGGCGCCAGGACTTCCCATACCCGGGGATCGAGGTCGCCGCGGCCCGGCACGGAGATCTCGTAGACCGCCAGCGTCGAGGTCATCGACACATCGTTGTCGACCATGTCCCGGAAGGTCTGCTGCACGTCCGGGCCGTTCACGTCGAGGTCCCCGTAGGTGTTGCGGAACCCGGGCGGACACTCGTCGGGCTGCTTGGACGGATCGTACTCGCTGTTGGCGAAAAGGCCGTGCTCGAGGTTGTCGATCCCGAGCGCCACCGCCTCTCTGTAACCCACTGAGCAAAGATGCGCAGTGACGTTGATGCCGTGGGCATGGGCTTCCTCGATCGCGGCGCCCAGCTCGGCCCGGCTGATCCAGGTATAGGCCTTGAACCAGTCCACGCCCTCCTCGGACCAGTAGCGCACCACCCGGCGGGCGGATTCCGGTCCGTCCAGTTGCGCCATCGTGCGGCTCCCCCGCTGTCCGGTGAGGTAGGGTCCGGTGATGAAGATGGTCGGCCCGACGGCGAGCCCGGCCTCGATTTCCTCCTGAAGGTTGATCTCCTCGTAGGGCGCGCGCGCGCCGGTGGTGCGGATGGTCGTCAGGCCGGAGGCCAGATAGAGCCTGGGGGCGCTGAAGGAGAGCTGCGCCGCCCGGCCGCCGGCCGCCGTGTAGAAGCTGTGGTTGTGCAACCCGATCAGCCCGGGCATCACCGTGTGTCCTGCCAGGTCGAGCACCTCGGCGCCACCGGGCACGTCGACCTCGCCGTCGTTGCCCACCGCCGCGATGCGGCCGTCCGCGATCACCACCGTCTGTCCGTCGCGCGCGGGTTCGCCGGTGCCGTCGAGGAGCTTGACCCCGGTGAGCGCCACCGGGTCGGCGTCGACCGCGATCAGGTCGGCGAACTCCTGGGTGACATCCGCCGCCGGCTGGGCCGCGGCGGCTTCCGGCGCGGGTGCGTCCGCTTCCTGCGGGGCAGGCGCCTCGCACGCGACGCCCAGCGCCACGAAGGCGGCCGGCAGAAGCAGCTTTGCGAATGGGGCGTTTTGTTCGCGTGGGTCTCTCATTGGTCCTCCTCGTACGCGATATCGTTCCAGAGCATCAAAAAGGCACGGCTGCGGGGCGCCGCACAATGGGTCAGGGCTCGACCTCGAACACGAACTTCATCCCGGCCTCGATATGCTCCGCGATGTGGCAGTGCACCATCCAGCGCCCGGGGTTGGACAGCTCCAGCAGGATGTCGGTGGTGGATCCGGTCGGGAGCAGCACCGTGTCCTTCCACACAAGGTTGTCGTTGGCGACGCCGTTCTGCGAGAGCACCAGGAAGCGCTGTCCGTGGATGTGCAGCGGATGCTGCATGGCGTGAAACGCGTTGCGGTCGTTGTGAAGCCGGATCTTGACCACGTCGCCCACGCGGAAGCGCCAGCTGATGTCCATGTTCTCGCGCGCGGTCCCGGATTCGCGCAGGATCCAGCGGGCCTGCCCGCCGTCGCTCGCCCAGTTCATGACCGGCATGGTGCCGCTCCACTCCACCGGGTTGAAGTAAACCCAGTCGTAGAGCATCGACTGTTCGACGGCGCGGGGAAGATCCTCGACCTCGAGGGTGAGGTCCAGCGAATGGTCGACGGGGCGGTCAAACTGCTCGCGGTAGGCGTCGATTTCGCGCGCGACATCCGCGTTCTCGCGCAGGGTCGCGAAGGCGTGTGCGTGATCGACCGCGCCGGGCTCGGGGTCGACGACGATCCGGCCCATGACGCGCGACTCGCTAAGGAAGACGCCTTCCCTGTGGCTGATCGCCTGCACCCGGTTGGCGAGCACGAACTCGCCGGGCTCGTCGAAGCGCACCTCCACGACGTACCGCTCGGCCGGGGAGATGACGACGCTCTCGGACATCACCTCCCGCTCGAACCTGCCCACGTCGGAGGCAACCACCTTGACGGGCAGGGGGATCGAGGCGCTGGACGGGATGACGGGTTCGCCGGTCAGGATGCCGGACGGGTCGAGCGTGGCGGAACTCTCGTCCGCGCGAGCGAACGAAAGGTTGAACGTGCGCGTGTTGGAGACGTTGGTGAGGAAAAAGCGCACCACCTCGCCGCGCCTCACGCTCAGCGCGTAGTCCGGCTCGCCGTTTACGAGAAGGATGTTGCCGAAGCGGCCCATGAGCGCGTAGTTGCTCGCTTCCTCGCCGAAGGGCACGATGCCGTCCTCCCCGAGCAGAAGGTCGTCCAGCATCAGCACCTGTTCCTGGTTCGCCGGGCCGTAGTAGTCGGGTCGCGGCGAGTCGACCAGCAGGTTTCCGTAGAGGCCCATCTCCTGCTGTATGTCCTCGCGGTGATGAGGATGGTACCAGTAGATGCCGGCGTCCGGGAAATGGATCTGGTAGCGGAAGGTCTCGCCGGGCTCGACCGGGTCCTGGGTGACCCCGGGGACCCCGTCGAAGCGGTTGTCCAGACGGATGCCGTGCCAGTGGATGGCCGTCGGCAGCGGGGTTCGGTTGGTGAAGTTGACGAAGATGGTCGCGTTCTCGGGCACCTGGATGAGGGGGCCCGGCTGCTGCCCGTTGAAGGCAAGCATGACCACCGGGCGGCCGCCGATGTCGCGGCGGACGAAGTCGGCTTCGAGGTCGAGCGTGCCGCCGTCGCCCAGGCGCACCAGCTGGCGCGGGCGGACCGGGGGGAGGTCCTCCGGCGCCGGGGCTTCCGGCAGAAAGCCGTCCACGCGCGGCCGCAGCGCCATGATGCCCGGCAGCATCGGCAGGCCGGGGTACATGGGGGGCAGGCTCCATGTGGATCCATCCATGCCGCCGGCGTGGTCATGGGACATGCCCTCGGGCGCGCGAAGGGCCTCCGGCGCCTGGGCCAGCAGGTCGTGGGCTTCCATCAGGCTGCTGGGCGAGCGGCCGCGCAGCACGAGCCGGCCCTCGCGCTCGGTGGCGCTGGCGGATGCCTCCGCGGTGACCATGATGAGGAACTTGTTGAACGAGACTCGGCCGAGGGGATTGCGGCCGTTCCCCACCGGCCCGAGCCGGATCATCGGATCCAGCGTGGGGGTGGTCGCCCACGCCACGTAGGCCTCGAATGGGCCCAGCTGGCTGGGGTCGGGAAGTCCGCTGATCCAGGCGGTCAGGTTGGACACATGGTTGCCTTCGGCGGTCACCGTCACCCCGAAGGGACCGGGCACCCGGCCCAGCTCGACCACTCCCCACGCATCCCGTGCGGCGGCCGTGGCGTGCAGGTCGAAGCAGAAGAGATCGGTCGGCGTCTGCCCCACGGGAGAAGCGGCGCCGCCGGCCAGTCGGGCGCCCCGGGCCCCCGCGGAACAGAGGCTGGAGAGGTCGGACTGCTGGGGTGCGAGCGCCGCGGCGCATCCCGGCAGGAAGCCGGCTAGGGCCACCACGCTGAACGCCGCCTGCAACAGGTCGCGCATCGTCTCCCACGCCTGCAAGGTGAATCTCCAGGTTCCCGTTTGGGTTCCCGGACGGTTGTTCCATAATATGGGTGCCCGCCGCGCACGCGAATGAAGATAGACCCTTGCCCCGGGAGACGGCCGTGAAGACGAGGGAAGCGCACTGGTACCACTTGGCCGCCGCTCGAATGTCGCGGCGCGATTTTGTGAGAATCGGGCGGGATGTGGCCGGCATCGTCGCGCTGGGCTCGCTTGGCGCCTGCCGGGCCGACCGCTCGGCGCAGCTGGCCGTCTCGCCCTTCCCGTCGGGGGTCGCGTCCGGCGATCCCGACGCCGGGGGAATGGTGCTGTGGACGCGCCTGTCCGGGGAGGGGATGCGCGAAGCGGGTCTGGCGGCGGAGCCGGTCGCGGTGCGCTGGGAGGTGGCGGCCGACGAGAGCTTCGCGCGCATCGTTCGCTAGGGCACCCAGCTGGCCGTGCCCGAACTCGGTCACTCGGTACACGTGGAGGTGGAGGGACTCGAGTCCGACCGGCCGTACTGGTATCGCTTCATGACGGGAGGCGACCAGAGCCCGGTCGGACGCACCCGCACCCTGCCCGCGCCCGGCACGCCCGCCGACCGGCTGCGCTTCGCGTTCGCCTCGTGTCAGAACTACGAGCACGGCTACTTCACGGCCTACCGCCACATGGCGGAGGAAGAACTGGACCTGGTCTTCCACCTGGGCGACTACATCTACGAGGTGGGATACGGCGACAACCTGGTGCGCGCGCACGAGGCGGGCGAAGTGTTCACCCTCGACGACTACCGGGCCCGCTACCTCCTCTACCGGTCCGACCCCGACCTGCAGGCCGCTCACGCGTCGTTCCCGTGGGTGATCACCTTCGACGACCACGAGGTGGACAACAACTGGGCGTCCGACGTGGCCGAGGACGACCAGTCTCCCGCGCAGCTTCTGCTGCGCCGCACCGCCGCCTTCCAGGCCTTCTACGAGTTCATGCCCGTGCGGCGCTCGTCCATGCCCAGCGGGCCCGACATCCAGGTCTACCGGCGGCTCCACTTCGGCGGCCTGGCCGACCTCCATGTGCTGGACAGCCGCCAGTACCGCTCCGACCAGGCGTGTGGCGACACCAACGGGCCGCTGTGCCCGGAGGCCCTCGAGCCCGGCCGCACCATGCTCGGGGCCGAGCAGGAGGAGTGGCTGTTCGGGGGCTTGGCCGGGTCGGAGAGCCGCTGGAACGTCCTGGCCAACCAGGTCATGATCGCCCGGCTGGAGGGCTCCCGCGACGGCGAGCCCACCGTCTCGATGGACCGCTGGGACGGCTACCCGGAAGCGCAGGGCCGGCTGCTCTCCTTCCTCGACCAGACGCGGCCGCCGAACCCGGTGGTGCTCACCGGGGACATCCACAGCAACTGGGCGGCCGACCTGAAGGCGGACCCCCGCGACCCGTCGTCCGGCGTCGTGGGCGCCGAACTGGTGGGCACTTCCATCAGCTCCGGCGGAGACGGGGAGGATACGCGCCCAGGTACCGCCGACTCGCTGGCCCGCAACCCGCACATCCACTTCTTCAACGCCCAGCGAGGCTACGTCCGCTGCGAGGCAACCCCCGAGCGGCTGGCCGCCGACTACCGCGTCGTGCCCTACGTGACGCGACCGGGAGCCCCGCTCGAGACGCGCGCCTCGTTCGTGGTCGAAGCGGGCCGGCCGGGACTCCTGCCCGCGTGAATGCCGCGCATGCCCGGGTTCCCGCCCAACGCCTTCCCCCTCCGAGGGAGCCGCATTCATCACGGCCTCGTGCGCGCGAGGTCCGAATCAGGTTACTATGACCGGACGGGCCCGCGTGGGTCCGGAAATCCTGTTGCCATCCTGCCGAAGGAGTTCGCCATGCGAACCAGCGTCGTCCATTCGACCATCGTGAAAACCGGGGCCGCCGTTCTGGCGCTCGCTCTGGCGGCCGCGCCCGCAGCCGGGCAGTGGACATCACTGAAGCCGGGCAGCGACAACATGGACGTGCTCGGCCACGTCCCCCTCGGCCCGCAGCTCAGCATCGCGGACATCGAGCTCGAGCAGGAGATGCACCGTCCCTACGCGTACGTCGCGCGCATGGTGTACGGAGAGGTCGGTCCCAAGGGCACCGACATCATCAACCTCGAGGATCCCGAGAAGCCGGAGGTGATCTACCGCTGGCGCATCGAGAATCAGGACCTGCACCAGCGCACGGGCGGCATGGACGTCAAGTACTTCAAGCTCGACGGCCGCTACTACGTGGTGCAGTCGCTGCAGTTCGGCCAGGGCGGCCCCAACCCCGATCTGGGCGCGGTCATCCTGGATGTCACCGGGCTCCCCGATCCGACCACGGTTCGCGAGGTGGCGCGCATCCGCGAGCCAGAGCTACCCGGGGGCTTCCACAACATCTTCATCTACAAGCACTCGGACGGACGCGTCCTGCTTCTCACTACGGTGCGCGGCCCGTTCGCCCACGCCTACGACATGGCGAAGGCGGTCGATGGCGATCCATCGGACGCGCTGGCGGGGCGGATCCCGGTTCCCGAGTCTCCGCTCGGGCAGGGCAGCGGGCGCGGCTATCACGACTTCTACGCCGCCTGGCACCCCGACACCGGGCAGGACCGCTTCTACGGCGGCGGCACCGGGGGCTATTACGTCTACAACATCAGCGACCTGGACAACCCGGAGCTGGTGGTCACGATGACGGGCATCAGCGGCGTCCGCTCGGGGCACACCTTCACGCCCAGCCCCGACGGCCGCTACGTCATCGCCGAGACCGAATACCAGTACGCGCCGCTGCGCATCTTCGATCTTCAGCCCGCGCTCGAGGGCACGCAGACGAACATCAACCGGCCCATCTCGGCCTGGACCGCGGACTGGCAGAACCTCGTGCACAACCACGAGGTGCGCTGGCCCTACGTCTTCGTCTCCGGGTATCTCGACGGCCTCCAGATCTTCAGCCTGATGGATCCGACCAACCCGGTCACCGTGGGCTACTACGACACCTACGTCGGCTCGCCCAACGCTCGCGACTTCCGCACCCCCGTGTTCAACGGGGCGTTCGGCGTGGACGTGCGCAACGAGGACGGGCTCATCGTCGTGAGCGACATGAGCACCGGTTTCTGGACCTTCCGCATGGAGGGCTTCAGCGGCTGGAACGGCGAGGACTGGGGCATGCCGGACATCTCCAGCGTCCAGAAATGGGACGAGACCCGTCCGCGCCCGGTCAGCCAGGAGCCCTGACCCCATGATGGTGACCTGATGATGGGCAAGATGCTGCTGGCGCTCGCGCTTCTCGCCGGGATGGCTCCGGGAAGCGGAGATCCCTCTCCCGGGATTCCTCCGGCGACGTGCGCGCTGCCGGATGCCGTCGGGCCGACCGAGGCGTTCCACGCGCCGCTGCCCGAATCCGCCGCCCCGGTCGACGCGCCGGCCTACTACGCCTTCCCGGTGGTGAGCACGCGCAGGCTTCCGGGCACGGGCCTCGCGGCGGGACTCGGCGAGGTGACCTTCCCCGACTCCCCGTTCGGGGTCACCCTGGCCGAGGACGGCAGCTACGTGCTCGACGTGTGGCTCTCGGTGGAACGCCTGATGGCGCCCCGCGAAGGCGTCTATGTGGGATGGCTGACCACGCCGAACCTGGACAAGGTCGAGCGCATCGGCGCGCTGGCCGACGGCGGTCCGCTCCGAGGCCGGGCGCAGTGGAACAAGTTTCTGCTGGTGGTCACGCTCGAGCCCGCCGACGATCCCGGGGCCGCGATGTGGACGGGCCCGGTGGTGATGCGCGGCATGTCCCGCAGCGGGCAGATGCACACCATGGCGGGGCACGGCGCCTTCGAAGAGGAGAACTGCGCCGCCTACGGCTACGATTGAGGCAGCCGACGCCGGTGCGCCTCCTTCACGGAATGCGAGTCCTTCTCCTGGCCGTGCTGCCGGGCGCGCTCGCGGCCCAGGAGCACCAGATGATGGGCCACGGCGAGCACGGCGAGGCCGGTGGCTGGCGCATGCCGCCGATGGACATGACCATGCCCATGGTGCCCGGGCTCGAGAACGCGCTCCCGCCCGTACGCCCGTTTCTCATCGGGGACGGCATGGATCCCGCGATGTTTCCGGCGGCCGAGCCCAGCCGGCGGGTGGTTCTGGCGGATGGCGACACCCTCGACATGGACGTGTCCGTGGTCCGGCGCACGATCGGCGGGCGCGACTACGCCATGCTCGGATACGGCGGCCAGTACCCGGGTCCCCTCATCCAGGCCGACCGCGGCTCACGCATCATGGTGCGGGTGACCAACCGCATTCAACTGCCCACGACGGTCCACTGGCACGGCATACGGCTGGAGAACCGCTTCGACGGGGTCGCCGGCCTGACCCAGGATCCCATCGCCGATGGCGAGACCTTCACATACGAGATCGACGTTCCCGACGCCGGCATGTTCTGGTACCATCCGCACATGCGCGAGGACGTCCAGCAGGACCTTGGCCTCTACGGGAACCTGCTGGTCATGCCGGCGGCCCCGGACTATTACGGCCCCTCCCACCGCGAGGAGTTGCTCGTGCTCGACGACATCCTCATCGACGGGCAGGGCCTCATCCCCTGGGGCGAGGAAGCGCCGACGCACGCGCTCATGGGACGCTTCGGCACCGTGATGCTGACCAACGGGGTCGACGACCACCGCATCGAGGCGCGCGCCGGCGAGGTGATTCGCTTCTACCTGACCAACGTCGCCAACACGCGCACCTTCAACGTCCGGTTCGGGAATGCGCGCGTGAAGCTGATCGCTTCCGACATCGGCAAGTTCGAGCGCGAGACCTGGGTGGAGAGCGTGGTCATCGCGCCCGCCGAGCGCTACGTGGTGGACGTGCGCTTCCCCGAGGCCGGGCAGGTGGGCATCACCAACACGATCCAGGCCGTGAACCACTTCCGCGGCACCTTCTATCCGCACGAGGACACGCTGGCGGTGGTGAGCGTGAACGGCCCCGCTGTCGACGACGCCGTCACCCAGGCGTTCGATGCACTGCGCGAGAACCGCGACGTGGCCGAGGACATCGAACCCTTCCGGGCCCTGCTGGGCAAGCCGGTGGACTACGAGCTGGTGACCACGGTCCGGGTGCGCGACCTTCCCGTGCCCATCGTGGCGTCGATGGAGGCCGACACGTTCTATGTGCCGCCGGTCGAGTGGAACGACGGCATGCCGATGATGAACTGGCTCTCCACGGGCACCCAGGTGACCTGGATCCTGCGGGAGCCGGCCAGCGGGCGCGAGAACGGTGACATCCAGTGGCGGTTCCGCGTGGGCGACGTGGTAAAGATCCGGGTGTTCAACGATCCCGAGTCGTTTCACCCGATGAACCATCCCATCCACATTCACGGGCAGCGCTTCCTGGTGACCGAGCGCGACGGCATCCCCAACACCAACCTGGTGTGGAAGGACACCACCATCCTGCCGGTGGGCTCGACCATGGATCTCCTCGTGGAGATGTCGAATCCGGGGTCGTGGATGGTTCACTGTCACATCGCGGAGCACCTGCACGCGGGAATGATGTTCGTCTTCGAGGTTACGGAGGAGTAGTGCCGCCGATGTCATCACGCATGTCGTTCGCCATTGTGGTTCTGCTGATTCCGGGGTGTGCGGGATCTCCGGAGGCTCCGCCGGCGTCTCCTTCCCCCGAGTCCGCGGCGGTGGAGACGCCGGCTCCGGACGACGCCCCTCCCGCCGCGGCATCTCCGGCTCTTGTCGCCTTCTATACGGAGGAACAGGCCCGCCGCGGGCAGCGCGCGTTTCGTCAGGTCTGCTCCGACTGCCACTACACGAGCGAGTTCAAGGGCCCGGTGTTCACGGACGTGTGGGCGCGCCGCACCGCCCGCGACCTGTACCGGGAACTGCGCCGCACGATGCCCGACGACAACCCGGGAGGACTGCCGCGCCAGACCTACGTGGATGTGATGGCGTACATCCTGGAGTTGAACGGCTATCCCGCCGGTTCCGACGAACTTCCACCCGACGATCAAGTTCTGGGCAGCTTCAGGCTGACCCCGCCGGAACAGGATCCGGGGCGTTGACCCGCAGTCCCCTGTTTCGGTAAACTTGTCGGCTGTCGGTCCTTCGCCCGGGAAAGGCGGCGGCCGCACCCGGACCAAGAGTCTTCGGAGCCAAGGGAATGAAAGAAGGAATTCACCCGGCGTATCACCCGGTGGTGTTTCAGGACGCGTCCAACGGCTACGCGTTCCTGACCCGATCGACCGTCAAGAGCGACAAGAGCATCAAGTGGGAAGACGGCAACGAGTATCCCCTGGTCAGCCTGGAGATCTCGAGTTCCTCGCACCCGTTCTACACGGGCACGCAGCGCATGGTGGATACCGCGGGCCGCGTCGAGCGCTTCCAGCAGCGCTATGCGCGACAGATGCGCAAGAAGTCCGACGCGGACGGGTCGGACGGGAAGTAGCCGGTCCGGGGATGGCGGCAGACACGATTTTCTCCCGGATCGTCCGACGGGAAATTCCGGCCGACATCGTCTATCAGGACGACCTGGTGACCGCATTTCGCGATATCGAGCCGGCCGCGCCCACGCATGTGCTGGTGGTGCCCAACCACATCATCGCAAGCGCGCGCGACATAACGAACGACGACGAGCCGGTGCTGGGCCGCATGTTCGCGGTCGCGGCCCGGATCGCACGGGAGCAGGACATTGCGGAAACCGGATACCGGCTGATCGTCAACTGTGGCGAGGACGGGTGCCAGGAGGTCTACCACCTCCACATGCATCTGATCGGGGGACGCCCGCTGGGGCCCATGCTCGCGGCTCCCCGGGGCTCGTCCGCCCACTAGCACTCAAGGAAGGCGCAAGGTGGCAAAACGAGGAAAGATCGAACAGAACCTGAAGCGCGCGGAGTTGATCGAGCGCTATGCGGAGCGCCGTCGCGAACTTCGCAAGATCATCGCCGATCCGGACAAGTCCACGGATGAGAAGCGGGAAGCCCAGTGGGCGCTGCGGAAGCTGCCGCGCGATTCCAGCGCGACGCGCTACCGCAACCGCTGCGGCACCTCGGGACGGCCCCGCGGCCACATCAAGAAGTTCGGCCTCTCCCGCATCGCATTTCGCGAGTGGTCCCTGGAGGGGAAGATCCCCGGGGTCCGCAAGTCCAGCTGGTAGCGCCCGGCCCGGGCAGCCCGCGGCGGTGTCCGTTCCCGCCGTCATCGCCGACGAACTCGGCGCCCACGTTTCGGTAGCGGGCGGGGTCGAGCGCGCGCCCGGCCGTGCACGGGACATCACCGCCCTCAACCTTCAGCTCTTCACCAAGCAGCCGAACCGCTGGGCCGAGCCCACCCTCGACGGCAGGCGGGTCCGCGCCTTCAGCCAGGCGCGTGCGGCCGCCGGGATCAGGTGTGCCGTCGCACACGACTCCTACCTCATCAACCTGGCGTCCCCGGATCCGGGACTCTGGCGCCGGTCCCTGGACAGCTTCCGGGCAGAGCTGGGGCGCGGGCGCGATCTGGGCCTGGATTTTCTCGTCACGCATCCGGGAAACGCCACCGACGGCGACATCGCCAGCGGCATCGCCCGCAACGCCGCGGCTCTGACGGAGGCGCTCGACGGGTGTCCGGATGGGCCCCGCGTGCTGCTCGAGCTGACCGCGGGGGCCGGCACCACGGTCGGAGGCCGGTTCGAGCACCTCGCCGCGATCCGCAAGGGCGTGGGCCCGCCGCTGGACCAGCGCGTGGGCGTATGCTTCGATACCTGTCACGCGTTTTCCGCCGGGTACGATCTGGTTGATGGCTACGAGGACGTCTGGCGGGCTTTCGACGACGCGCTCGGTCCGGGCTCGCTCGAACTCTTTCACCTGAACGACTCGAAGCACCCCTTCGCTTCCCGCCGCGACCAGCACGAGATGATCGGCGAGGGTACGCTGGGCGAGGCTCCCTTTCGCCGCATCATGCGGGACGCTCGCTTCCGGGACATTCCCAAGCTGCTGGAGACGCCCAAGGGCGACGACGTGGTGTCGAACGACCGGCGCAACCTGGCACTCCTGCGTTCCTGGCGCACGTGACCGGAGCGCGGGTGCGAGATCGAGCTCGCGGGCTGGTGCATGCCGGGCTTCTCCACCTGATGCTGATGGCGCTGTCGGCGGCGCCGGCCGCAGCGCAGATGCCGCTCACGGTGGAGGTGCGTGGGGGCGGGGCGTACTCGACCCCCTTCGCCCGAGGGATTGCCGTGGTGCCGGCCGAGCTCGAGGCGGTGGCGCGCGACCTGGAGGTGGGCCCGCGGCCCGCCCCGGTAGCCGAGCTGGCCCTGGCGGCGCGGCCCGGGCCTGCGCTCGTACTGGAGTTCCGTTCCGGCGTGACCATCGCCGACGTGGCGGGAGAGGGCGGGGGCAACTCCTGGCCGGCTGGCCGGATGACCGCCGTCCACATTCTGGGCGGGGTTCGGGTTCCGCTGTCGCCGCTGGCGGGGGCGGACGTGCGTGTGGGGGCGGGAAAAGTGCTGTACCTGAGCAGCGACGTGAATCTGCTGGAAGGGGACGGACGGACGGGCGTGCTGCTGTCCGGCGGGTTCGGGTACCGCCTCCCCGGTCCGTTTCTCGCGGTCGGGGTGGCCGAGGCGCAGTGGCACGAGTTCGATCCCGCCCCGCTGGACGAAGCGGGCGCGGCGACCGGTGCGGTAACTCGATTCCTCGCCTACCTCGCCGTGCCGGTGTGGGGGACGCCATGAACCGGCGGCGGGGACCCGGATCGATGTGGCGCGTGGCCGTGTTGGGCTCGGCGCTCGTCACCGCCTGCGACAGCGCGACCGTCCCGGCGCTTCCCGGCCCCTACGACTTCCGCCTGGCCGTCTACGGCACCGACGGCCGCGCCCGCCAGCGAACCTTCCACTGGGACCGGGGTGCCGTCGTGCCGGTGTTCGTGGTGGACGAACAGCCGGGCGCTGACGACCTGCGGCGGGCTCTTGAGGGGGCGGTGCGGGCATGGCGGTCCGCCGCGGTGTTCGGCGAAGTGCGGTTGCGGGAGACCACCGACCTGGGCGAGGCGCGCGCGGTGCTGCGCTGGCACGATGCGACGGGCGTTCTCTCGACCCCCATGACGTGCCTGGGACCCGTGACGGGCGCCGCCTCGACGCTCGGGTGCCTGAACGACCCCCGCGACGCGCTGCGCACGTGGCCCCGCCGCGACGGCGAGCCCTCGCAGGTCATCTACCGCGTGGTCATCCGCCGTACCGGCGACCGGGAGTTGCTCGACCGGCTGGTCATCCACGAGATGGGACACGTCCTGGGCATCCTGAGCCATTCGCCGGACCCGTCCGACATCATGTGGGCGGGCCCGGATCTGCCCCCGGCGCCCACCGCGCGCGATCGAAGCACCCTTCGTTCCCTCTACCAGACACCCGTGGATCTTCCCGTCGAATCGGCGTCTCCCGGGGAATGACGGGGGTAGTTCATCCGCGGGCTGCCAGAGCCGCGTGGTGGAACATCGCCACCGTTGACTCGACTACCGGATTCCGGTACCCTCCGCGCAACTGAAGTTCGGCTCGTTCATCCTTTCGAGCCCTTCCGCACCAGGAGATCGCTTTCGGTGAGCAGCCGGAGCCCGCGTCCCGGAAGCGCCCGGGATCCACGCCTGCCGGTGGCCGTTCTCGGAGCCACGGGAATCGTCGGCCAGCGTCTGGTTCGCATGCTCGCCGGACACCCCTCGCTGCGGCTGGCCGAAGTCGTCGCATCGTCACGGAGCGCCGGCCGGCGCTATGCGGACGCAGTGCAGTGGAGCCTTACCGGGGACATCCCGGACACGGCGGCCGGCCTGCCGGTGCGCGCCGTTCGCGATCGGCTCCGCAGCCGGCTGGTGCTCTCCGCGCTGCCGCGCGCCGTCGCCACCGACCTGGAACTCGACCTCGCCCGCGCCGGCCACGTGGTCTGCAGCAACGCCTCCGCCCACCGTCAGCGGGCGGATGTGCCCCTGATCGTGCCCGATATCAACGCCGGAGACCTGGAGCGGGTCCGGTCGCAGCGCTGGTTCGCCCGGGGAGGCGCGCTGGTGACCAACCCGAACTGCGTCGTCGTCGGAGTTGCGCTGGCGCTGGCCCCGATCGAAAGGAGTTTCGGGATCGAGGAGGCCACGCTGGTAACCTTGCAGGCGCTGTCCGGCGCCGGGCTCAACGGCACGGGCGCGGTCCGGATGTCCGGAAACGTCGTTCCCTGGATCTCCGGCGAAGAGGAAAAGATCGGCCCGGAACTCAACAAGATCCTCGGTACCCGCATTCGAGTCGCCGCCAGCACGAACCGGGTGCCCGTGCTCGACGGGCACATGGCGCATGTCTTCCTGAAGCTGCGCACGCCGGCTGACCCGGAGGAGGTCGAGCGCTGCCTCCTCGACTATCGGCCATGCGCATCACTGCCCGAACTGCCGACGCTCCCGGAGCGGCCCCTCGCGGTGCGCCGGGAGCCCGACCGGCCGCAGCCCCGCCTCGACATCGGCGCCTCGCGCGGCATGGCGGTCAGCGTCGGCCGCATACGCTCCGCCCCCCCACACGATCTCGCGCTCGTCACCGTGGTGCACAACGGGGTGCGGGGCGCCGCCGGAGCGTGTCTGGCCAACGCCGAACTGTGTGTCCTGCGCGGGCTGCTCGAGAGCGGCGAATCGAGGGACGGAGGCTGATCGCCGGCTGTTGGACAAACGCGGGCGGCATCGCTACTTTTGCCCTGCGTTTCGGAGGCCCATCGATAATTGAGCCAACACAATGAGGCCGGGACTGGCTCTCGCGCCGGACGCAACGCCCCGGGAAAGGGGACTGCGGAACTCGCGGGGAGGTCGCCAAGGATTCGTACCCGGGCTTCAAATATCTCCTCCGAAATGCCGGGAGGCTGGCGTCCGACGGGGCGCCGGTCTCCTGTTTTTCTGATGGTCGCATTCGTGTCCGCAGCGGGAAGGGAGAGATGCCGCGGGTAAGGATCACGCGGAGAATGCACTTCTGCGCCGCCCACCGGCTGCACCGGGCCGACTGGTCCGATGAGCGCAACCAAGAGGTGTTCCGCAGCTGCGCCAACCCCAACTGGCACGGCCACAACTACGAGTTGGACGTGACCGTGGAGGGACCGGTCGACCCGGACACGGGTTACGTCATGGACCTGAAGCAGTTGCGTGATCTGGTGCAGGACGGCGTGATCGGTGACGTCGACCACGCCAACCTGAACATGGATGTCGGTTGGCTGGACGGGATCATTCCCTCCACGGAGAACGTGGTGGTGGCGATCTGGCGCAGGCTGCGTGAACGCATGCCTCCGGAGGTGGAACTGGTGAAGCTGGTCCTGTGGGAGACGCCGAGAAACCGGGCGGAGTACTCGGGTGAGTAGCCGGGGACTCCTGCGGGGGAACGGCCCCGCCCCGGGTCGAGCGAAGGCAGCCGGCTCCCTCCCGGATTCGCTGGCCCGGGCCTCGTTCGAGGAACTCGTGACCGAGATCATTCGCCGCATCGGCGAGGATCCCGGCCGGCAGGGTCTGGTGCGCACGCCGGAACGGGTGACGCGCGCGATGGAGCTGTTCACCAGCGGGTACGCGCAGGCGCCCGAGGACGTGATGGCCGGCGCGCTCTTCCGGGAGAGCCACCAGAACATGGTGCTGGTGCGCAACATCGAGATGTATTCCCTGTGCGAGCACCACCTGCTGCCGTTCTTCGGCAAGGTCCACGTGGCGTACATCCCGAACGGGCGGATCGTCGGGCTGTCCAAGACCGCGCGCATCGTCAACGTCTTCGCGCGCCGGCTCCAGGTTCAGGAGCGGCTGACCGAGCAGATCGCCCAGGGGCTGTGGGATGTCGTACATCCACAGGGCGTGGGCGTGATCGTGGAGGCGCACCACCTGTGCATGATGATGCGTGGCGTCGAGCAGCAGAACTCCTCGACCCTCACGTCGGCGATGCGGGGGTCGTTTCTGGAGGACTCGCGGACCCGCGAGGAATTCCTCGCGCTGGCGCTGAAGGCGGGGAACCTGGAGTAAGCCCGTGAACGACCTTGCGGGCTGCTCCGCGCTGGTGACGGGCGCGACCAGCGGGATCGGCGCAGCGTGCGCGCGAGCCCTCGCGTCCGGCGGGGCGGAAGTGTTCCTGGTGGCGCGCCGGCGCGACCTGCTCTCCCGCATCGCGGACGAGATCGGCGGGCACGACCTGCCCGCGGATCTTGCCGACGACGGCCAGGTGGAGGGCCTGTCGGCGGAGGTGGCGGCGCGCCTGGGTGGTACGCCCGATGTCCTCGTCCACGCGGCGGGCGTGTTTTCCCTCGCCCCCCTGCACCAGACCGGCCTTGAGGATCTGGACCGCAGCCTGACCGTCAACCTGCGGAGCGCCTTTCTGCTGGCGCGCGCCTTCCTTCCCGGCATGCTGCGCCGGAACCACGGACACATCGTGCTGGTGGGATCGGTAGCGGGACGCACGGCGTTTCCAGAGAACAGCGCCTACTCCGCCTCCAAGTTCGGGCTGCGCGGCATGCACGAGGTGCTGCGCGAGGAAACCCGCGGAACGGGCGTACGCACTTCGCTGGTGGAGCCGGGCGCGTGCGACACTCCGCTCTGGGATCCCATCGACCCGGAGCGCCATCCCGGGCTTCCGCCCCGCGACGGAATGCTCGAGCCGCGGCAGGTGGCCGAGGCGATCCTGTTTCTGGTCACCCGCCCCGCCACCGTTCAGATCCCCCTTCTGCAGATCGAGCGCTCATGACGCGGGCGCTCCCGGTCCGGCGCCGTCGCCGATTGTGAACCCGCAGCTCACCGAGCGCCTGATCTGTCCGCGCTGCGGTCCGGGCTTCGGCCTGGTGCTGCGTGCGGACCGGGTGGAGCAGGGAAGGGTGCTCGACGGCTTTCTGGGCTGCTCCAACTGTCGCGTGCTCTACCCGGTCGCGCGCGGCGTCGCAGACCTGCGCCACCCTCCGCGTTCCCGGTCCCATCGACGCGCGCGCGCCGTTCCTCCGCCGACGTCGCGGGATGCCCCGGAGCTCGATGCGCTGCGCCTTGCCGCGCTGATCGGCGTGGCTCGGGGCCCCGCGTTGATCGCGGTTGCCGGCGACCTGGCGGGCCGCGCAGGCGAGCTGGCGTCCCTGCTTCCCGACGTGGAGGTGGTGGCGCTGGCCCCGCGGTTTCACACCAGCCTTCCTGCCCGGGCGAGCTATCTCATGGCATCGGATCGACTGCCGCTGCGCGACGGATCGCTGGCGGGGATCGCGCTCGCCGGATCGTGGGCCGAACTTCTGCTCAGGGACGGGTTACGATGTCTGGCGCGCTCCGGGCGCATCGTCCTCGCGGGTGCGTCTCCCGAGGGCGAGAGGGTGTTCCGTGGCCAGGACCTGACGGTGCTGGCGGACGAAGCGGGCGTGGTGGTCGGGCGCCTCGGCCAGGGGTAGAGCGTGTTTGCTTCCCACCCCGGCTGCGGATAGCTTTTGCAGCCATCGGCACTCCCGATTCCAGTCCTCCTTCCCCGTGGACAACGTACGACATGGGTTGGATAAAAGGTCTTTTCGGGGGCTCCGGCCCCGACAAGACAGACTACCATGAGGATGCGCGCGCCCTCGTCGAGGAGGGCAGGTTCCAGGACGCGCTGAACTCCTTCAATCTCGCCCTGAAGGAATCTCCCGGAGATCCGATCATCCTGCAGGAAATCGCCATGGTCTACACCCGGATCGGGATGTCGGACGAAGCGGCGAAGACCTATCGCCACGTTTTGCGCAAGCACCCGGATACGGCCGGGGCCCACTACGGGCTAGGGTTTCTGCTGCGGCGGGCGGGACAGAAGAGGGCCGCCGTCGATCACCTCAGCACCTTCCTGGCCAACCCTCCTCAGGGTTCCGAGTACGAGCAGCACATCTCCCACGCGCGCAGCACGCTCGCGACCCTGATGCGTGAACTGGAGCAGGGGTCCGCCGATGGGGATGGATAGGGAAGTCCGCCTTTCCTGGCTCGGCTCCGGCCGTGCCTACGAGGGCCGGTCGGGGGTTGGCGATCCCGCCGTGATCATCGACGGAAACGGCGCGCGCGGGCCTTCCCCCATGGACACGGTCCTGCTGGGTGTCGCGGCCTGCATGGGGATCGACATCGAGGAGATTCTGCGCAAGTCGCGGGTGCCGCTCGAGGAACTGGATTTCGTTGTCCGGGGTGCGCGCGCGGAAGATCATCCCCGGCGCTACACCCGAGTCGACTTCGACATCGCGCTCTCCGGGCCCCGACCCGGGGACGAGGCGCGGGTCGAGCGCGCGGTGGAGCTGTCGCGCGACAAGTACTGCAGCGCCCTCAATTCGCTCCGCAGCGACATCCGGGTGACGACCCGCATCCGGACCCGAACGCCGGCTTCGACGCCGGGCGCGCCGTGACCTCCCCCACGCTCACCAGCCTGTTTCTCGAGGCCGTCGAGCGATTCGGGGACGCAACTGCGCTCAGGGCGCCGAACGCCGACCTGACTTGGTCGCGGATCTCATATGATGAAGTGTTCCGGACCGCCAGGAGGGCGGCCAGCGGGCTCCGGGCGCTCGGGGTGGAACGGGGCGAAGCGGCGGCCATCCTGTCCAACAACCGTCCCGAGTGGGCGCTCGCCGACTACGCCTGCCTGTGCGCGGGCGTCCGGGACGTCCCCATCTATCCCAGCCTGACCGCGCCCCAGGTCGCCTACATCCTGCGGGACTCCGGCGCCCGGGCGGTCTTCGCCGAGGACGAGGAACAGCTCGCGAAGCTCATCGAGATTCGGGACCAATGCCCCGAACTCCGCCACATCATCGTTTTCGATCCTCCGGGCGAGATTCCCGAAGGCGTCCTGGCGTGGCGCGACTTCGTGCAGCTCGATCCCATGGGCCTGAGCGACAAGGCGTTTCGGGAAGAGGCGCTCGCCGCGCGGCCGGAGTCGGTCGCCACCATCCTCTATACCTCGGGCACGACCGGGAATCCGAAGGGCGTGCTGCTCACGCATGCCAACGTCGGGTCCAACGTGCGCGTCTCCCGCACGCTGCTCGACATTTCCGACACCGACACCACGCTCAGCTTCCTGCCCCTGTCGCACGTCTTCCAGCGCATGGTGGACTACGTCTTCTTCAACGTGGGGTGCACCATCGCCTACGCCCGCGACATGACCACCGTGGCCGAGGATCTGAAGATCGTCCGGCCGACCGTGGCCGTCTCGGTTCCCCGGCTGTACGAGCGCGTGTACAACGCGGTGACCGGAGCGACGGGCGTGAAGGGGCTGCTGGTGGGCTGGGCGGCATCCGTGGGCCTCGCGCACGCCGACGCGGTGCTGGCAGGCCGCGATCCGGGGTGGTGGACGAGGGCCCGCAAGTCCCTGGCCGACAAGCTGGTGTTCAGCAAGCTGCGCGCGGCCGTGGGCGGACGGCTGCGTTTCTTCGTCAGCGGCGGCGCACCGCTTTCGCCCGGAATCAACAAGTTCTTTTTCGCCGCCGGGCTTCAGATCCTCGAGGGATACGGGCTGACGGAGACCAGCCCGGTCACCAACGTGAACACCTTCGAGAACTTCCGCATCGGCACGGTGGGCAAGGCGGTTCCGGGCACGGAGATCCGCATCGCCTCCGACGGCGAGATCTGCATTCGCGGCCCCCAGGTCATGAAGGGATACTTCAACCGTCCCGAGGACACCGCCGAAGCCATCGACGAGGAAGGGTGGTTCAAGACGGGCGACATCGGCGAACTCGACGAGGACGGCTTCCTGCGCATCACCGACCGCAAGAAGGACATCATCGTCACCGCAGGCGGCAAGAACATCGCGCCGCAGCCCATCGAGAATGACGTCAAGCTCGATCCGTACATCGAGCAGGCGGTCATGGTGGGCGACCGGCGACCCTTCCCGTCGCTTCTGGTGGTGCCCGACTTCGAGCAGCTGAACCAGTGGGCCGCCGCAAGCGAGATCGACGCGTCGGACGCCGGGGCGCTGCTCCGTGATGCGAGGTGCCAGGAGTTTCTGGGGGGCAGGGTGAAGGAGGCGCTGGCGGGGCTGGCCCGCTTCGAGATGCCCAAGAAGACGGCTTTCCTGGCGTCGACGTTCACGATCGAGGACGGGACGCTCACCCCGACCCAGAAGGTGCGGCGACGGGCCGTGGAGGAGCGTCACGGCGGGCTCATCGAGTCGCTGTACGACGAAGCGAACGTCGGCCGCGACTACTTCACCGGCTGAGCAGGCCTTCCGGAATCGAGGGGAGCTTCGGGTGTCCGACTCGCACCGGGTGGTACTGATTTCAGCGCCGGGAGCCGAAGCCGGGCGGCAACTGGCCCGCGCGCTGGTGGAGGAACGGCTGGCTGCCTGCGGGAGCGTGGTGCCGGCGGTGACGTCGGTGTACCGCTGGCAGGGCGCGGTGGAGGAGGAGGAAGAGGCGCTGGTGGTGCTAAAGACGGCGGCCGACCGGGTCGAAGCGCTCACGCGGCGGACGCGCGAACTCCATCCCTATGAAGTTCCCGAGATCCTCGCTCTTCCCGTTGCCGGCGGCAATCCCGCGTATCTGGAGTGGGTGACCGAGGAGACGCGCGCCGCGCCGTCCGGGCCCGCCGACGCGCAGACCTGATGGACAGGCTTCCCCGCCGGGCCCATATTGGTGCCGGCATCGGGGGATTCGCCTCCCGTCTCCACGAACACCCAACCGGTCGCGCGAGGGAAACATGAGCTGGGTGCCTGGCGGCTACATCTTCACCCACGTGGTCTTCTGGGGCGTCGTGGCGCTGGTCGCGGTGGGAACCAACGCGGTCGCGATCATGATGGTCACCGGTCTGATGCTCCTTCTGGTCCCGGAGTCGCTCAGGCGCTGAGCACTCCCCGGAGGAGGACTGAATGCTGCTGAAGATACTGGGCGGCGTCCTCGCGCTTGCGCTCGGGGTCTTTCTGGGACTCTCCTTCGGCAAAGGCCCCACCGTGGAAGACGTCGAAGAGCGAATGGGCAAGAACCTGCCCCGGGAGCGGGCCACTCGCCACTTCACCTTCCTCGGCCTTATGCAGAAGAAGCAACAGCGGGGGTCGCACCGTCGCCGTCAGAGGTCCCGCGGGCCGTTCGACCTGTCCAGCTAGGCCGGATCTCTATCCCACCAGGCGAGTCACGAGCACCAGCACGGTGCCGATGATCCCCCCGAGCACGTAGCCCAGCCGCACGATCAGTTTCAGTTCCCGCTCCGTCACCCGCCGCACGATCTGCTCCATGCGCGCGGCGGGAAACGCCAGCACCTTCTCCTCGACGCGACGCGCCACGTCGATCTGCCGAACCACGGCGGGCACCTGGGCCTGCAGCCACTCCCAGACCGGTGCGCTCAATCCCTCCTTCAGACGGTCGGCGGCGCCATCCGGGAGCCAGCGCGCGGGAACTCCGATGGGACGGTCGAGGACGGTGTCCACCAACTGGCGGGTGGTGCCGTCGATCAGTTGCGCGGCGGCGTCGCTGCGGGCGAGCGATACCAGCCCGTCCGCGATCGACGCGGGAGGGATGCGTTCCAGCACCTCGCCCCAGCTGCGCGCACCCGCCTCGTGGAGGGCCGCTTCGAGCTTTTCCACCAGGAAGCTGCGCGTTGCGGGATCGCGAGCCGTCGAAGCCACCCAGTCGGCCAGCGTCCGGCGCGCCGCGACCACGCTCTCGCTGTCGGCCTCGCCCAGCACCAGGTGGACGGGGCGGCGCAGGAAGTCTACGACCGCGTCGTTGATGCCGCGCGACATGGCCGCCTGGACCGCGGGATCCTTCAGCAGGTGCGCGATCTGCTCCGCGCCCTCTTCCCGGATGGTGTCCAGCACCCGGTCCACGGTGTCTTCGGTGATGACCAGGCGCGCCACCACCCGCTGGTGGAAGCGCAGGTCGCGCAGGAAGCGCTGCAACAGGTCGTGGATGCCCCGCTCGAAGCGGGCCCGCGCCCGGTCGTCCTCCAGCAGGGCGCCGAGCCGGGCGATCGCGAGCGGCAGGTAGTTGGAGAGCCCGCGCTCGAATGCCGCCACCATTCCGGGCGGAATCGTCTGCTCGAAGGTCTTCTCGGGCGAGAGCAGCGAGCGGGCGGCCGACGACAGGTAGTCGTCCACGGCGCGGTAGAAGCCGTCGCTGCCCAGCGTGCCCTCCATCCACCCGTCGAGCGCGGAGGCCAGAGCGGCGCTGCGCGCGGGCGTGAGCGCGCCGCCGATGGGCACGTCGGAGAGCGCTTCCACCACCGACCCGGCGCGGTCGGCGACCGTACGCTCGAACTCCTCTGAGTCGAGCCAGGCCGCGATCTGCTCGCGGACCCTGTCCGCCGAGTGATGCAGCGCCGATTCCACCTCGGGCAGGATCGACTCCGGCAGCATCTCCCGCAGGGACCCGCGCTCCTCCAGGAGCAGCACGTCCACGAACTCGCCCAGGCGCCGGTCGAAGGCGCGCCGGAATTCCTCGTCGGCGAAGGTCCGCTCCAGGTCGGATTCGGTGAGCAGGCGGTTCCCCACCGTGCGCCCGATGGCCGCGGCCAGGCGGGGCTGGTTCTTGGGAACCGCGCCCTGCAGGAGGCCGATCTTCCTGCCGCGCACGCGCAACGGCTCGTACGGGTGGAAGAGCATCCAGATCGCGACCGAGTTGGTCAGCCCGCCCGCCAGCGCACCGAAGGCGATGGTGAGCAGCGGGGCGATCAGGTTCTCGAGCAAGGGGCGATGCGGCTCACGGTGCGCGATGGTAGAGGATGCCGCGCACGGGATAGGCGACGGTCTCGATCGTGATCGAGCCCTCCACTTCCGAGATGGCGATCAGGGGCAACTGTGGACCCGGCCCCTCCCCGGCCTCCATGTGCGTGCTCATGGCCTCGATTCTACCGGTCAGGTCGGCGTCGGGCGACTGGAAGCGCCACACAACCGGAACGTCCCGCCGGGCCGGCTCGAACGCCCGCGAGCGGGTCGCCGTCACCGTCACGTCCGGCCAGTCGAAATTGCGCGCGCGCAGCATGCCCCATCCCTGGAACGTGGAGTCGGCGGCCGCATCGAAGGGTCCGCGCAGAAACACGTGGATGTCGTCGGAGATGAGAAGCGCCCAGCTTTCGGGCATCGCTTCCGAGGCCTGACGCGCGAAGGAAATGTCGACCAGCGTCCCCGCCAGGGCGTTCTCGGACAGAATGGTCGATGCCTCTCTCACCTGGACCAGTTCTCCCGGACGGCTGCTCCATCCCGCCACCGCCTCCCCGAGCCACATCTCCAGTTCCCGGCCCGCGCTGCGATACAGGAGGGCCGTCAGCGCATCCCGTTCCGCAACGATGATGCGGATGCCCTCGTGGGGGATGATGCGCCATGGCGTCCGGACCGGGGGAGTCTCCCACGAGGACTGGAAGAAGGCGTCCCACACGCCTCCGCGCGCCAGCCAGATGCGGGCGTCCCGGTCGACGGCCTCCTCACGGGTGTTTGCCGAGAACGACCAGGCAACCACCAGCGGGCTCTCGTCCTCCAACGCAAAAAAGGCCAGATGACGCTCGTACCGATTTCCCGCGAACGAGTCCAGCGGCGCAAGGGCCGGGTCTTCGACGCGCGCGCTGTCGGGGTTCCCGGGCTCGGCGGTGCATGCGGCGGTCACCAGGAGCGCCGCGGGCAACAGGCGGGCCATGCTCATCGGACGGGGGCCGCAGCTTGACGAAACGCGGTCTCGACCACCACGTTGCCGCCGGGACGAAGCCACCCGCCTTTCACCACGCCCATCCATCCCCTCCTCAGAGTAGCTACCCATGGAATACAATCCGGACCTTCCCTTCTACAAGCGGCTGCACTGGCAGGTTCTTGCCGCGATGATCCTGGGTTCGCTCGCCGGGGTCGCTTTCGGCGAAGCCGGGGCCGAGGCGATCGGCTGGATCGGCGAACTGTTCATGCGGCTGCTGAGGATGATCATCGTGCCGCTGGTGCTCACCTCGATCGTGTCCGGAGTGGCGTCGGTGGGCGGAGGCCGGGCCGTGGGCCGCCTGTTCGGCAAGACGCTGGGATACTACGTCGTGTCGAGCTTCCTCGCCGCTTCGGTGGGGCTCCTGATGGTCAATCTCTACCGGCCGGGGGTGGGGTCCAACATCGTCGAGGCCTCCACCGACCCCATGCTGGTCGACACGCCCGACTCGTTCATCCAGCTGATCCTGGACATCGTGCCCATCAACTTCGTGGGCGCGGCCGGCACCGGCGACATGCTGGCGATCATCTTCTTCTGCATCGTCTTCGGCGCGGCCATCACGACGCTGCCGGAACGCCCGCGCGTCATCATCACCGACATCTTCGACGCCTTCTTCAAGGCGATGATGGCGCTCACGTCCGGCATCATCAAGCTGCTGCCGATCGGCGTCCTGGCGCTCATCACGAGGATGGTGGGCACGACCGGATTCGACGCGTTCGGAACGCTGGCCAAGTACATTGCGACGCTCGCCTCGGGGCTGACGATTCACCTCTTCATCACGCTGCCGCTCCTCCTGTACTTCGGAGGACGTCTGGCGTCCGGGCGCCCCATTTCGCCGATCATCCACTTCCGCAACATGCTCGAACCGCTCCTGGTCGCCTTCTCGACCAGTTCCTCGGGTGCGACGCTCCCGGTGACGATCAAGACCGTGCGCGAGAAGGTGGGCGTTTCCAACAAGGTGTCGTCGTTCGTGCTGCCCATGGGCGCCACGGTGAACATGGACGGAACGGCGGTTTTCGAATGCGTCGGGGCGCTCTTCATCGCCCAGGCTCTGGGCGCCGACCTCAGCTTCATGACGCAGGCCACGGTCGTGCTGACGGCGCTTCTGGCTTCGATCGGAGCGGCTGCGGTGCCCTCGGCCGGCCTCGTGGTCATCTTCATCGTGCTGGAGGCCATCGGGCTTGGAGGCAACGCCGACGCCGCCCTGATCGTCGGGGCGATGCTCGCGATCGACCGCCCGCTGGACATGGCGCGGACGGCGGTCAACGTCTACAGCGATTCATGCGGCGCCGCCATCATCGCGCGTTCGGAGGGCGAAGACCACGTGGATGCGCAGGTCGCCGTGGGATGAGGCCAGAGGCACCCGGGGCGGGCCCGCGCCGACTCCGCTAGCGCCGCTGCCCTCGTCTTCCGCCGCGGGGACTCCGGGAGCGGGACGCCGGTCGGCAACCGACGCGACGGCGGGCTGCCCGGTTCCCGTCGGCAGTTCGCGGGTCCGGGTCGAGAGCGGTGCCTCCGGCGGCGGGCGCTTGGGGGCGCGATCGGTCCTTTCGCCAGTTGCCGGACCGGCGGCTTGGGCCGCGGACTCCCCGGCGGGCCCGGGCGAGTCGGGAACGGGGTCCCCGCCGGCTGGCGCGTCGGCTCGGCGCGCGCGCGCGGCGTCTGCGGATAGCGGTCTGTTCGCCGTCCCCTGCTTCGACTGCGGATCCAACCACCTCCACTGGTGCGGACTCACCCGGCGGAGGCTCGGTGTCCCCGCCAACCTGCGCGGGCACGGGTTCCTTGCGGGCCGGAGCGGGCGACGCCTGAGGCCTGGTGAACTTCCGGTCCAACGCAGCGATGAACGCGCCGATGAGCCGCGTGTTGCTGCCGAAGTCCCCCAGTCCCTTGGAGCGCGAAGTCGAACGGAGATCCACCCGCGTCTGCGCCTGCTCGTCGAGTCCGACGCGAATCACGACATCGCTCGCGCGGCGGGAAAGGCGCCCCCGCGTAAGGGCGTGAATGACGCCTTCCTCCTCGTCCCACCAGCGGGCATGCCAGCGCGGCAGTTCACCGCGAACGAGGTCGAGAGCAGCTTCCCATACCTGGGCGAAAGGGATGGCATAGGTGCGGCCCACGAGACGGCGATCGGTGGCGTCGGCCGACGTTCGAGAAGTCGTCGCCACAAGCGCGCGCTTGAGACGATCGGTAAAAGAGAGTTCCTGGCTCAGCCTGTCCCCCCTGGGAGGCCCGGTTGGCGAAACAGAGGCAACTCGCAACGCCTAATCTTACGCTGGAGCGCGTCCGATTTCCATTCTGCCGGTTAATATCCACGAAATGCCGCAAACTTCACACTGCGCCACTGCATGAAAGCCGTCATTCCGCTTGCGGGCAAGGGAACGAGGTTGCGGCCCCACACCCACCTCCTGCCCAAGGCGCTGGTGCGCGTGGCAGGGAGACCGGTCCTCGCCCATCTGCTCGACGACCTCTTGCGCTTCGGGGTCACGGAGATGGTGTTCATCGTCGGCCATCTCGACGAAGTCATCCGCCGGTACATGGCAGACGCGTATCCGGACCTGCCCGTCCACTACGTCGTCCAGGCCGTGCAGGACGGAACCGCGGGGGCGGTCAAGCTGGCGCAGCCGTTCGCGGACGGCGAGCTGCTGATCCTGTTCGCGGATACCCTGTTCGAGGCCGATCTTTCGCCGGCGCGAACGCTCTCGCCGGAATGGAGCGCGGTCATCTGGACGAAGGAGGTCGAGGACTACTGGAAGTACGGCGTCGTCGTAACCGGCCCGGACGGCGCCATGACGAGCATCGTGGAGAAGCCGGAGCAGCCCGTCTCCCGCCTCGCCAACATCGGCCTCTACCATATCCGCGATTCCGCCCTGCTCTTCGAGGGCATCGACCACGTGCTGGCTGCGCCTAGGAGCTCGTCGGGCGAGTACTACCTGACGGACGCCTTCCAGTACATGGTGGACCGGGGTGCGCGCATCCGCACGGCCCCGGTGGACTCCTGGCACGACTGCGGCAGTCCCGAGGGGCTGCTGGGCACCAATCGGCATCTGCTGGAGGCGGGAGGCGCGGCGGTGTCGGCCGCGGCGCGGCTGAGCGACTGCTCGCTTGCCGAACCGGTGCTGGTGGATGAGGATGTGGTCGCCGAGGGGAGCGTTATCGGTCCCAACGTCACGCTGGAGCGGGGGGCGAGAGTGGTCGGCAGCAGGCTGACGAACACCATCGTGGGTGCCGGCGCGCGCGTGGAGGGAGCGCGCCTGGACGGGTCGCTGGTGGGCGCGGGCGCGATCGTGCGGGGTGTGGAGGGAAGGGTGAATGTCTCGGACCACTCGGTGGTCGAGGCGACGGGGGCGAACGAGGGCGCCTAGTCCCGGCCGATCCTTCTCACTACCACCTCTCCCGCGGGGTCCCGCGCCACCACCAGGTCGGCGGGTACGCCCGGGCCGATCCGCGCGCTTCCGTCCGGGGCGCGATGCCCCTCGCCGGCGACGACGAAGAGTCCGCCGGCCGCGACCGTTTCATGGGCTTCCCGGTCCGCCAGGTCGCCCACTTCCACGATGGTCGGGCCCGATCGCGTTAGGGGATCGTCGTACTCGATGAGCACGTCGGCCACCATCGGCGGCAGACCCTGCGCGATCAGCGTGCCCCCGGCGAGCAGGAGGTCGCTCACCATGTGCCCGTTCGGAGGCAGCCCGTCGTAGAGGGCGAGGTCGACCTCCGCGAAGCTGCCGTCGGCGATCGATCCCAGCGCGGACAGAATGCCGACGAAGTTCACCATGCGCAGGTGCTGCTTCTGCGGATCATCCGGCCATCCGCCGGACTCGATCAGAATCGTGCTCGTGCCCCACGCTCCCATCAGGTCGCCGAAGGCCCGCGGGTTGAAGGCGTCGTCGTAGCGGGTGACGTGCCCGCCCACCAGCGGCTCGACCGCCTGGCGCACCACCCCGCACACGCGCATCGCCGCGCGCCGCCGCTCGCTGATCTCGGGTTTTTCGCTGTGGGCGGGCGCCAGGAGCGCGATGGCCGCCATGCGGCCGGAGTCCCCGACGCGAAAGCGCGGGCTCTGGTCGTGCAGGTTGAAGCCGAACGCGGGCCGTATCCGGTCGTGCGCCGACTTGAGCGCGCGCCCTTCCGGGGTGGCGAGGCTTCGGGCATCCCGGTTCACGTCGATCCCGGCCGCGTTGTGGCGCTGAAAGCGGGCCGCGCCGTCCGGGTTGAGCATGGGGACGAAATGCAGGCTCAGACGGTGGGACAGCGCCCGGACCAGAGCGTGTTCCGGGTGCCGGGCCAGGAATGAGATGATGTCCGCCAGCGCCATGGTCGCGGTGCTCTCGTCCCCGTGCATCTGGGACCACGCCAGCACCCCCACCTCGCCCTCGCCGAACGACACCATGCGGAGCGGCCGTCCCTCGGCGCTTTCGCCCACCCTTTCGCACGCCAGCGCCGGGCTGCCGTCCAGGATAGGATCGAGGATGGTCCAGTAGGCCTCGGGACCGAAGCGTCGCTGACCGAGCCCGCTTACGCGCGCGGTTTCATGGAGTGCGCGTAGCTCCGTGGTGAGTTTCGGCACCGTTTGGGCTCTTCGAAATCGGTTCTCGATACAGGAGATGCCGGGGCTGGCCTATAGGTTGTCGAACCGCAGGCGCTGAATAATGGCGGCATCTTCGCCGCGCTGTCCAGGCGCGGTCGCCGTCGCGGCCCGTGCCCCTGTCTCGGTCCACTTCAACCGCTCGGCCCCATCGTTGGCGCGAGGTCCATTACCCCGAGGACTCTCCGGCGGACACCAATCGTGGCCCGCGGATGTCAGCATTCGAGGTGCTCAAACGTTGTTGTGAGTGATGGAATGCGGCCTTAAACGCAAACGCGACGAGGATGACCGACACTCTCTAACTCGTACCAAAGACGCGCACCTGAGGGAACGGTTCTTCGCCATAGGTGAAGATGAGTCCATCCTTCACGGAGCCGACCGCTCCAACTGTGGGGTGTCTCTCGATCACTCGTCCTGCTGATACATCCAGGACGACGAGTTCGTGACGCCGGTTCTCGGCAGAACGCGGGCCTTCGATTTGAAGCCCGAGCACCACGTTACCGCCGCGATCCGCAACGACAGACGTGCCTGAGTGCGAGAAGCCCTCTTCCGGGTCCGGGCGATACCGGCAGCACAGGCCGAGTCTGTTTTGCCTGAGCTGCCAGGGAACGTAGTCCTCAAGCGTCGTCTCCCAGAGTACCCCTCCCTCGGGGTCGAAGGCTCGAACCACCGGTACCATCCAATTGAACTTCACGATCGTTCGAGTAGCTTCATCGCACGCGATGTAGCCGTAGTTGAGCATATGCGGCGTCTGCCCCAGCTCTCGACGTTGTTCAGCCCCTCGCGGCTCCTCGGGGCTCGCAAAGCCCCGAATTACCTCGCCATCACCGTCGATTTCGTTGATCGTGGGCTCACTTGGCCCTCCGGGCTGGCGCAGGACGTAACGTCGCCCTCCGAGTACACAAACGTCGATTGGTCGGAACCTCAAAGTTGTCACCCCCCTGAAGGCAAGACTGTCTCCATCGAGTTCGAATGTGCTGATCCGCCCATTGGCGACATCCGCGATGTGGAGAACCCCTTCCGAATCGAGATCAGAGCCACGAATGCCCAGGAGCTCTCGAGGGCCTTGCCCGCTCCGCCGATACGAGGTGATGTGGGTGCCGTCCCGATCGAATACGTGGATATCGGAAGTCTGCGCCCCCAGGACGTAGACGTTACCGGCGGCGTCTACCTCGATCGTGCGGAGAAGACCGAACACCTCGGAGGCATCGCCGTCCAACCGTCCGATGGTCATTTGCAGATCCCCGGGCTCCCACGACTGAGCCGTAACGGGTTCGACCAGCGGGGTGGACGCAATGGACCCGACGATGCAAAGCAGCGTGAGGGCATGACGCTCCGAGCGGGACAGACAGGTACTACTCATACTAAGCATTTGAGAAATCATGGGGTTACCCTCCGGATCGTGGTCTCAAGTTCCAGCGAGTCCACGACGCCTTACGACACTACGCCGTTTACCAGAATCGTCGGTGTTCCCTGTGCACCAAGTTGCATGGCAGCAGCAGTCATTTTCGATGAAAAAGTACCGGCGACTCGTCCGCCGAGCAAACTGACTTCGGGCGGATCCAGCTGTTTACGAAAGACGAACGCGTGCCGGAGCGGATCATCCAGTTCAACGTGCCCGTGCCCAATGAAGGATCGCGTTTGACCCCGGGCGGTTTACTCGCAGACCTGACAGCACTCAGGCCTGACGGCTCTGCGATTGTACAGATTGGGAGAGTGGATGAAAGCGGAACTCCGCCGACCTTTGACATTCTGGCGATCTCGATCAGTCGAGACACGCTCGTAGTACTCGAGCGTAGGCGCCGTGCCGTTCACAGGGCGTTCTGGGTCCCCGGATACCATCCCCCGTCAGGCAGGTCGTGGTTGGAATGGACGGGACGATCTGGTTGCTTCGAGAGATGCGCGAGGACCGTGTCGATGTTTGGGAAATCTACGATTCGGCGGGGACTCTCGAGGGCACGGTAGAGGTTGGACAGGGGCGGAGTTGCCTGAAGCCGTGGACCCCTCGTCTCGCTATCGTCCTCGCGAGCCGTGACGAGGTCTGGGGTACTACATTCGACGAATATGAGGTGCCGTACATTCACCGGTACCGCGTTGATAGAACCTGCGCGCCCTGAATGCGGTTGTTCCTGCCGCAAAGTCACCGAGGTCGACAGGCAGCTCCTGAGCGCGGAGCCGGGATCAGTACTGGAGATACCGCTCTCGAACCTGCAGGAACTCGTCCAGGTCCGGCTGCCACGCGGCGCGCACCTCCTGCATGGACGCCCCCGCGTCGACAGCCAGCCGCAGGCGGTCCGTGCCCGCAAGCCGGTCGAAGGCGGCCTCGCGCCATTCCCACAAGTCGCCGGAGAGCGCCGCAGCTTCGATAAGCGCCGCCACCGCAGCCTCGGTGGGATCGTATCCCGGGTCGGTGGAGACCAACCTCACGCCTCCCACCTCGACTCCGCCGTGCTTGCCGTCGCCGGGGTTTTCCGGCACGAAGCGAACCGCCTCGAAGCGCACGCCCGCGAGGCCATAACCGTTCAAGTTCGCGGCCAGCGCCTCCCCGTCCAGCCAGGGGGCTCCGATCTGCTGAAAGGCGATGGGCGTGCCCCGGCCCACGGACAGGTTGGTCCCTTCGAACAGGCAGGTGCCCGGATAGTGACGGGCGCTCTCCACCGAAGGCATGTTCGGCGAAGGCGCCACCCAGGGAAGCCCGGTGTCCGGGAACCAGTCGCCCCGGCTCCATCCCGAGAGCGGGGCCACGCCGAGTTCCGCCTCCACCCCGAACTCGCCCCGGAAAAGACGCGCCAGTTCGCCCGGGGTCATCCCGTGGCGCATGGGGATGGGGTACATGCCCACGAAGGACGCGAACGCAGGATCCAGCACGTTGCCCTGCACCTCGACGCCCCCGATCGGGTTGGGCCGGTCCAGCACCACGAAGGGGATCCCGGCTTCGCCGGCCGCCTCCATCGCCAGCGCCATGGTGTAGACGTAAGTGTAGTAGCGCGCGCCGATATCCTGGATGTCGAAGAGGAGCACCTCGACGCCCTCCAGCATCTCCGGCGTCGGCTTGCGGGTCGCTCCGTAGAGCGAATGGATCGGCAGCCCCGTGCTGGGGTCCGTCCCGCTATCCACGAGTTCACCGGCTTCGGCCTCGCCCCGGATGCCATGCTCGGGAGAATAGAGTGCGACCAGCTCCACGCGCGCGTCCCCGTGCAGGAGGTCGATGGTGGAGACGGCCTGACGGTCGATGCCCGTGTGGTTGGTGACGAGCCCGGCGCGGCGGTCCTCCACCAGGTGGATCGAGTCCGCGAGCAGAACCTCGATGCCGGGGCGGGTTTCGCCGGCCACCTGCGCGGCGATGCCGCCGGAAGCATCCACGGCCGGATCGCCCCCTCCGCGCACGATCAGATTGGCGCCGAGGAGGATCGCGCCCACGGCGACCAGGCCGGCACCGACCCGCGATTGTCGCATCCTTGAGGAAACCATTACCTTGCGCCAGTCCTCGATTGCAGCAGTCCCATGGGTGGTCGGCGGGCTGTCAACTTCGTCCGGGGGGAAGAAGTCGTCAACCGGTGCTTGCGCTGAATAGTCGGGCGACGTCGGGTTCGCGCCTCGCGCCGCCCCTTCGCACGGATGGTCTCGCCTCCCTCCTGGCGCTCGTTCCGATCGTTGTCTCCTGCGGCACCGCGCCGTCTGGCCGCGGCTTGCCCGAGCCGTCGGCGCCGACGGAAGCCCCGGCGCCGGATGCAACCCCTCCGGCTGGCAACACGGCTCCTCCTCCGGTCGACCGACCGGCTCCGGCTCCCCCGCCTTCACGCCCGGCCCGAGTCGCCGACGAAACATCGACACCGAGTCCTGCGGCCTCCGCAGAAGCGCTCGGCGCCTGGGCATCCTCCGTCCTGGAGTCGATGACCCTCGAGGAGAAGGCGGGCCAGTTGCTGATGCCGTGGATGCTCGGCGACTTCGCGCCGGCGGGCTCCGAGGACTTCGAGCGCATGGCCGAGGCGGTGCGCGATGACGGGGTCGGGGGCGTGATCGTGTCGGTGGGCTCTCCGTCGGAGGTGGCCGCCAAGATCAACAACCTGCAGTCGCTGGCGAAGTACCCGCTGCTGGTGGGAGCGGATCTAGAGAGCGGGGCCGGCTACCGCATGCGCGGGGCGGTCTACCTGCCCAACGACATCGAGCTGGGCGGCGCCACCCTGTTCCCGTCGCTGATGGCGGTGGGCGCCACGGGCGACGACAGTCTGGCCTGGGAGATGGGCCGCGTCACCGCCGTCGAAGCGCGCGCCGTGGGCGTCCACCTCCCCTTCGCGCCGGTGCTGGACGTCAACAACAACCCGGACAACCCGGTCATCGCCACCCGCTCCTTCGGCGAGGACCCCGCGGAGGTGGCCCGGCTCGGCTCGGCCTTCGTGCGCGGGCTTCAGGAGCACGGCGCGGTCGCTACCGGCAAGCACTTCCCGGGCCACGGCGACACCGGGGTGGACTCCCATGTGGATCTGCCGGTGATCCGGGTGGACCGCGAGCGACTGGACCGCGTCGAGCTGCGTCCCTTCCGCGCGGCGGTCGATGCCGGCATGGGCGCCGTCATGAGCGCGCACGTCTCCATCCCCTCCGTCACCGGCTCCGTCTCGATGCCCAGCACCCTCTCCCCCGCGGTCCTCTCAGACCTGCTGCGGGGAGAGATGGGATTCGAGGGCCTGATCGTGACCGACGCCATGAACATGGCCGCGATCACGCGCCGGTTCGGGGCCCGCGACGCGGTCGTGCGCGCGCTCGAAGCCGGCGCCGACATCATCCTCATGCCCGAAAACCCCCGCGCGGCGCGCGAGAGCCTGGTCGCCGCGGTCCGCTCGGGCCGCGTCAGCGAAGCGCGCCTGGACCGCTCGGTGGCCCGCATCCTCGAGTTGAAGGAGCGGATGGGGCTCGATCGCGAACGCTACACGGACATCTTCGGGATCCATCGCAAAGTCGGGATCCCGGAGCATGTGGAGCGGGCTACGGAGATCGCCGAGGCATCCATTACCCTCCTGCGCAACGACCGCAACCTGCTCTCGCTGCGCGGAACCCGCACCGCGAACGTCCTCTCCGTCACGTACCGCGCTCGCAACAACCTGCTCGCCGGACGCTATTTTAATACTCGCGTGCGCGAGACCTACCGCCGGCTGCGCACGGCGTATCTGGACTCGGGCGTCGTCGACAGCGAGTACGATCGTCTGCTCGCGCGCGCCTCCCGCTCGGATCTGGTCATCGTATCCGCGTACGTGGCCGCGGCCCGCACCGACGGCAGGCCGAACCTGCCCGAGCCCCTGTCGGACTTCGTCGAGGCGCTGGCGGACCGGCGCGTGCCGCACATCGTCATCTCTTTCGGCAATCCCTACCTGCTCTCCGACGTCCCCGAAGCCCAGGCCTACATGCTGGCCTGGAGCGCATCGGAGGTCAGCCAGATCGCCGCCGCCCGGGCACTCTTCGGGGAGATCCCCATCCGCGGGCGCACGCCCACAGGGCTCCCGTCGCTCTTCGATATAGGAGACGGGATTCAGCTCCCCGTCAGGGGCCGATGAGGGGCGTGAAGCACGCCAGGCGGGTTCGTCCCGCAGGGCCGCGTCCAGGACGGGTCGGGATGGCCGTCCCGTGGCCGTGGCCGGCGGCGTTGCTCCTCCTGCTTGCGGTCGGGGCAGCCTGCGACGGTCCGGCTCGGGATTCCGGCGGAGCGGAGGGATCGCCTGCGGCCCTCTATTACGATGAACTCGATGGTCGGGCGAGTACATGGGTGGATGAGACGCTCGCTTCGCTCTCCCTGCGCGAGCGCATCGCGCAGCTCGTGGTTCCCTGGATCCCCGGCGCGTACGCCTCGTCGAGCGACGCCAGCTTCCGCACGCTGGAGCGTTGGGTGACGGAGGAGGGCATCGGAGGCGTCGTCATCTCGATCGGCTCGCCCCACTCCTACGCCTCGCTGCTGAACCGCCTCCAGAACGCCGCCCGCGTCCCGCTGCTGGTCACCGCGGATTTCGAGAACGGGGGTCCGGGGATGCGCGTCAACCACTCCTACGCGCTTCCCACCCTGCTCCCGCAGGGCGGAGGCACCAGCTTCCCGCCCACGATGGCCTTCGGCGCCATCGGCGACCCGGCCTTCGCCCACGAATACGGGCGCATCACGGCGGTGGAGGCGCGCGCGCTGGGCGTGCACCTGAACTTCGCCCCGGTCCTCGACGTCAACTCCAATCCCGAGAACCCCATCATCAACACCCGTGCCTTCGGAGAGGACCCGGAGGCGGTGGCGCGGCTGGGGACGGCGTACATCGAGGGTGCGCGAGAGGGCGGCGTGCTCACCACGGCGAAGCACTTTCCGGGTCACGGCGACACCCGCACCGACTCGCACATCGAACTTCCGGTGGTGGCCGCGGACAGGGAGCGCCTGGAGGCGATGGAGCTGGTGCCCTTCCGGCGAGCCGTGTCCGCCGGCGTCGATGCGGTAATGACGGCTCACGTCGCGGTGCCCGGCATCCTGGGGAGCGACGTGCCGGCGACGCTGTCGCCCTACTTCCTCACGGAGCTCCTGCGCGAGGACATGGAGTTCGATGGCCTGATCTTCACGGATGCATTGAGGATGGGCGCAATCTCGCGCGGATACGGGGCGGGAGAAGCGGCGGTGCTGGCTCTTGAGGCGGGCTCGGACGTGCTCCTTGTGCCCGAGGATGTGGGCGAGGCCATCGACGCGGTGGAGGTCGCGGTGCGCACCGGCCGGGTGGCGCGCGAACGCATCGACCGGTCGGTGCGGCTGCTGCTGGGCGCCAAGGCGCGCGTGGGGCTCCACGAGCGCCGCACCGTCGACCTGGTGGCCGTGCCCGAGGTGGCGGGTTCCGCCCGGCACCTGACCTTCGCCGACCTCGCCGCCGAGCGCTCCGTCACCCTGGTGCGCGACCGCGACGGCCTGGTGCCGCTCCCGGCCGATGCCCGCGGCCTGGTGGTGAGCGTCACCTACGCCCGCGACCAGGACCTGATCGCCGGCCGCGAGTTCGACCGGGTCGCGGCGCGCTTCGTGGACGGCTTCCGGAGCCTGCGCCTCGACGAGGGATCGGATGCGGCGGCGTACCAGGCAGTGCGGGACGCCGCGGGCGACGCGGACGTGGTGCTCCTGAACGTGTACGTGCCCCCGTTCGCCGGAGCGGGCTCCGTGGCGGTCCCGGATGCGCTGCGCGAGATGGTGGGCGACCTGTCCGGGCGCGGCGCGGTGGTGGTCTCGTCCTTCGGCAATCCCTACTCGCTGAGCGCATTCGAGGACCTGGGCAGCTACCTCATCGCCTGGGGCAGCCACGAGGTCTCGCAGCGCGCCGGGGCCTTCGCGCTCATGGGAGCCGCGGAGATCTCCGGTACGCTCCCCATCAGCATCCCGCCCGACCACGGGGCGGGGGACGGGCTCCGCAGGGAGGCGCTCCCGGAACCGGCGGCGATCCGGGACGCCCTGATGGCCGTGCCGTCGTGGGTCGTGCAACCGCTTGAGTTCGTGACTGCCGCGCGCGCTGCGGATGACGACCAGGAGGTCCAGGGGCAGATCAGCCCGCTCGAGGGCGACCCCGCGGGCGCGGGGATGTCGGCGGCCGTCCTGGAGGCGCTCGACCGCCGCATCCTCGACGCCATCGCCGGCTCGGCCAGCCCGGGCGCGGCGCTCGCCGTCGTGCGCCACGGCCAGTTGGTGCGCCTGCGCGGCTACGGCCGCCTGGACTGGGATCCCGCGTCTGCGCCGGCCACCCCTTCCTCCATCTACGACATGGCTTCGGTCACCAAGGTGATGGGCACCACCACGGCCGCCATGATCCTGGTCGACGAGGGCCGCCTCGACCTGGACGCCCCCGTGGTGCGCTACCTTCCGTGGTGGTCGGCGGGCGACCCGCGCAAGGAGGCGGTCACCGTGCGCCAGTTGCTGCTCCACCGGGCCGGGCTGCCTCCCTTCCGCCGCTTCTTCCTGGAGATGGAGGGCGTGGAAGCCTACCAGCAGGCCATCGCCGGGCTGCCTCTCGACTACGCGCCGGGCGACAGCACGGTGTATTCGGACATCGGCATGATGACGGTGGCGTGGGCGATCGAGGAGATCACCGGCCAGCCGCTGGACCGCTTCCTGAGCGAGCGCGTGTGGGGGCCGCTCGGCATGCAGGACACCGGCTTCAGCCCCGACTCCGTGCTGCACGGGCGCGTGGCCCCCACCGAGATCGACGCCGACTACCGGGGCGTCCACGTGCGCGGGGTGGTCCACGACGAGAACGCGTACGCGGTGGGGGGCGTGGCCGGCCACGCCGGTCTCTTCTCCTCCGCGCGCGACATCGCCGTCTACGCCGCCATGATGCTGGCCGGAGGCAGCGCCGGCCCCTGCGACCGCACGCCGGCCATCCCCTGTAGCGCTCCCCGGTCCGGGACGGTGCGCGTCGTCGAGCCTGCCACGGTGGACGACTTCACCCTCCGCCACGACGCCGGCGCGAGTCGCGCCACCGGCTGGGACACCCCCTCCGGCAACTCCTCGGCAGGACGGTTTTTCACCGGGCGCGCCTTCGGCCACACCGGCTTCACCGGCCCCTCCGTGTGGATCGACCCCGAGCTCGACCTGGCCGTGGTGCTGCTCCTGAACCGGGTCAACCCCACCCGCGAGAACAGCCGGCACGTCCCGCTGCGCCGCGAGGTCCACGACCTCGCCGCCCAGGCCGTCACCGACCTCGACATCGAGCCACGGCCTCCTTCTTGATCCGCTGCGACCGCCTCACGGGGGTGTATTGAACGGTTTCGGGGGCGTCGACCTGGCCGTACTGGTGGCCTACCTGGCGGCCACCACCGCCTGGGGCGCCTGGCTGGGCCGCCGCCAGCGGGGCGGGTCGGACTACTTCCTGGGAAACCGAAGGCTGCCCTGGGGGGCGGTGCTGCTGTCGGTGGTGGCCACCGAGACCAGCACGCTGACGTTTCTCTCCATTCCCGGGGTCGCGTACCTGGGCACCCTGGGCTTCCTGCAGCTCACCTTCGGATACCTGGCGGGCCGGGTGGTGGTCGCGTCCCTTCTGCTGCCCGCCTACTACCGCGGCGAGCTCAAGACCGCCTACGCCCTCTTGGGCGCCCGCTTCGGCAGCGGGGTGCGGCGCCTCACCTCGGCGATCTTCATGGTGACCCGGCTCCTTGCCGATTCCGTGCGCCTCTTCGCCACCGCCATCCCGCTCGCGCTGGTGACCGGCTGGCCCTACCCGCTTTCCATCCTGGTAATCGGCGCGCTCACGGTGGTCTACACCTACTTCGGCGGCATCAAGGCGGTCGTGTGGGTAGATGCGGTGCAGATGGCGCTCTACCTGGTCGGTGCGGTCATCGCGGTCGTTGTGCTCCAGGGGCTGGTTGATGGCGGATGGGGGGCGATCCTGTCGCAGGCGGGCGCGGCGGGCAAGCTTCGCATCGTGGACCTGTCCCTCGACTTCTCGGTGCCCTACACCTTGTGGGCGGGGCTGCTGGGCGGCGGATTCCTGGCGATGGCCTCCCACGGCACCGACCAGCTCATCGTGCAGCGACTGCTCACCTGCAAGGACCTCGCGGCCGGCCGCAGGGCCCTCATCGGGAGCGGGGTCGCGGTGGTGGGCCAGTTCGCCGTCTTCCTGCTGGTGGGGCTCGGCCTTTGGGCCTTCTACGAGAACCGCTCCTTCGCTGCCTCCGACGAGATCTTCGCGCGCTTCATCGTCGAGGAGCTTCCCGCCGGTGTCACCGGGCTTCTGATCGCGGGCGTGTTCGCGGCGGCGATGTCGTCGCTCTCCTCCTCCATCAACTCGCTGGCGTCCTCCTCCGCCTACGACTTCTGGGCCCCCGCCCGCGGCATCGACGACGACGCGCGCATCCTGCGGGCCGGCAAGCTCTTCACCCTGGTCTGGGCCGGGCTGCTGGTCGGGGGCGCGATCCTGTTCATCCCGCTGAGCGCCGGCACCAGCGCGGTGGAAGTGGCCCTCGCCGTTGCCTCGCTGGTCTACGGCGGGCTGCTGGGGGCCTTCGCGCTGGGGGTGTTGTCGCGCCGCGCCACCGCGGGGGGAACGGCGGCCGGCATGGTGACCGGCATCGGCGCGGTTACGGCCATCTGGATCCTGGCGCCCAACCGGGTGGCGTGGCCCTGGTTCGTGCTCATCGGCACGGCGATCACGGTGGTGGTGGGGATGGCGCTGGCCGCTGCGCGGCCGGCGGCTCGTGTCGGCGGCGGCTGATGGGCATGGGCCAGGTCCGGCAGCCGGCCGTGCTCCCCCCATGCCCGTCCCCGTGACCGGACCGTACGTCGCGGGCGTCGATGGGGGCGGCACCCGCACCCGCGTCCTGCTCCTCGCCCGCGACGGCGCGACCGCCGGCCGTGCCGAAGGCCCCGCCGCCCTGGTGCGTCCCGACCGCCCCGCCCCCGCGGCCCGGGTGGTCGCCGACACCGTCCGCCGCGCGGCCGACCCGGCCGGGGTGGCCCTGCCGCTCCCGGCGCTCTGGGCGGGACTGGCCGGCGCCGGCCGGCCGCGCGTGCGCCGCGCCCTGGAAGCGGCCCTGCGCGACGAACGGATCGCGCGCGCGGTGCGGGTCGGCACCGACGTGGAGGCCGCCTTCCACGACGCCTTCGGCGGCGGCCCGGGCATCGTGGTGGTGGCCGGCACCGGCTCGGTGGTGCTGGGGGCGGCGGAAGACGGCCGCCGCCTGCAGGTGGGCGGATGGGGCGGGGTGATGGGCGACGAAGGGAGCGGCTACCACATCGGCGTGTCGGCCCTGCGCGCCGTCGCGGCCGCAACCGACCGGCGCGCCCCCCCGACCGCCCTCACCGCCGCCGTGCTGGGATCCCTCGGCCTCGACCGACCGCGGCAACTGCCCGCCTGGGCCGAATCCGCCACCAAAGCCGACATCGCCGCCCTCGCGCCCCTGGTGATTCGCGCCGCCTGCTCCGGCGACGCCCCCGCCACCGCCGTGATCCGGCGCGCGCTGGACGCCCTCGGGGATCAGCTCTCCACCACCATCCGGGAACTCTTTCCCCCCGCATCCGGCGACCCCCCCACCATCGCGCTGGCCGGCGGCCTCATCGCCCCGGGCGGCCCCCTCCGCGCCGATGCGGAGCAACTCGTCGCCTCCGCCGGCGGACACCTGCTCCCGCGCGCCTTCACCCCCGAACGCGGCGCCGCCCGCCTGGCCCTGACCCTCCTGGACTGACCTCGCGCCCGTCATCTGTCCGCTCCCTCGGGGCTTGAGCCGGGATCCCGCTCCGCGCAGTCCCTCGTCCGGTAGCCCGGCGGAGGCTTGACCATGTAGCCGGGTAGCGGTTTATTCCCGCCATGATCAAGCCGGACCACCCGTCTCCGATTCGGGTGATGAAGTTCGGGGGGACCTCGGTCGGCAGCGCCGCGCGTATCCGGCGCGTCGTCGGTCTCGTCGCCGATGCCCGCGCCACCTCCACCCCGGTCGTGGTCGTCTCCGCGGTAGACGGAACGACGGACCGGCTGGTCGAGGTCGCCGAGCTTGCGGGGCGGGGGGACGCCGGACACGCGTCGGTGACGCGCGAGATCGCGGAGATGCACCGGGAGCTTCTCCACGCCCTCGCTCCGACCGACGAAGCGCCGGGCCTCGCCCTGCGCCTCGATGCGGCGATGGACGTCCTCCGGCGCCTCGCGAGCGGGGCCCAGCTTCTCGGCGAGTGCACCCTCCGCACGCGCGACTGGATGCTCTCCTTCGGGGAGTTGCTCTCCTCGATGCTCGTCGCCGCCTGCATGCGCTCCCATGGGGTCGCCGCGGTCGACGTGGACGCAAGGGAGCTGCTCCGCACCGACACCCGCTTCGGCGCGGCGCGGGTGGACCGGCAGCGGTCGCGGGAGTTGGTGCGCGCGCGGCTTCCCGGAGACGCCGGAGTCCCGGTGGTCACCGGGTTCATCGCCTCGACGGCCGCCGGGGAGACGACCACGCTGGGCCGGGGCGCGTCCGACTACACGGCCACCCTTCTCGGTTCGATGCTGGGCGCGGCGGAGGTCGAGATCTGGACGGACGTGGACGGGGTTCTCACCGCGGATCCCGAGGCCGTGCCCGACGCCGCGCCGGTGCGCGAGATCACCTACGCGGAGCTCCTGGAGCTCGCCCACTTCGGCGCGCAGGTGATCTGTCCCCCGGCAGTGGAGCCTGCCCGGAGCGCCGGGATCCGGCTGAGGATCCGCAGCACCCTCGATCCGTCCCTCCCGGGGACGCTGGTCGTGACTTCGGTTCAGCGGGATCCCCTTCGGCCGGTGCGCGGGATCTCCGCGACCAGGGACGTGGCGTTGATCCGGCTCGCCGGCGTCGAGACGGTCGGCGCTACCGAGGCCTCGCAACGGATCTTCCGTGCGCTCCGTGTCGCCGACGTGGACTCGCTTCTCTTCACGCAGGACTCGGGCGCGCACGCCTTGTCCCTGGCGGTCAGGAGCGCCGACGCGGAGCGGGCGCGGGCCGCTCTGGCGACCGAGTTCCGGAGGGAGCGGGAGTCGCGGCTCGTGCGCGACCCGACCGTCGAACAGGGGTTTTCGATCCTCGCGGTCGTGGGAGAGGGGATGCGGTACACGCCCGGCGTCTCCGGGAAACTCTTCTCGGCTCTGGGAGCTGCGAGGGTAAACGTGCACGCTATCGCCCAGGGATCCTCCGAACGCAACATCTCATGGGTCGTGAACGCCGGGCAGGAGGGGGTCGCGCTCCGCACCGTCCACCGCGCCTTCTTCAGCCCGCCTGACGAACTCGAGCCCGTCCGCATCCTCGTGCTCGGGGCGGGCGGGGTCGGCGGAGCCTTCCTCGACCAGTTCGCCGCAAGCGGGGACGACGCGATGCGGCCGCACGGGGTCCAGCCCGTCCTGGTCGGGATCTCGAACAGCCGGAAGGCCGCAACCGACCTCGAGGGCCTGGTGGCAGGCCGGTGGAGGTCGCACGTCGAGAGGGGCCGCGGCGATCCCGACCGGGCCTTCGAGGCCGTCTGGACGGGCGACCCGCTCGTCGTCGTCGACTGCACCGCGAGCGCGACCGTCGCGGCGTGCTACGCGGACTATCTCCGGGCCGGGGCCGCCGTGGTCACGGCCAACAAGCTTCCCCTTTCCGGGCCGTTCGAGGAGTACGCGACGCTCATGCGCCTTGCCGGGCGCGGGGGCGGCCTCCACCACGGGACGACTGTGGGGGCCGGCCTCCCGATGGTGCGAATGATCGCCGACCTTCGGCGCAGCGGTGACACCGTCATCTCCCTCGAGGGGACGCTGTCGGGTACGCTCACCTTCCTGATGGACCAGTTGAGCCGCGGGCGGCGGTTCAGTTCAGCGGTCGAGGAAGCCCGGCGGAGAGGGATCTCCGAGCCGGATCCGAGGGAAGACCTGGGCCTCAGGGACGTGGTCCGAAAGCTCGTCATCCTTGCACGCACGGCGGGGATCCCCCTGGAACCTTCCGATGTCGATGTCGAACCGATTCTCCCGGAGCGCCTCCTCCAGCCCGGTCCGGTCCGGGAGTTCATCGAACGGCTCTCCGGGCTCGACGCCGAGATGGCCGAGCGGTCGCGGGCGGCGACGGCGCAGGGGGGGCGGCTCGTCTGCCTGGCACGGGTGGCCCAGGGCGTGGCGTCCGTCCGCCTGGAGGTGGTGCCCGAGGACCAACCCGCCGCTCGCACCCGCGGAACCGAAAACCTGCTCGTCATCCGCTCTCGATGGTACGCCGACCATCCCATGGTGATTCAGGGCCCCGGAGCGGGCCCGGAGGTCACCGCGGCCGGGCTCATGACCGACCTGGTGGCGGCCGCCGGGCGGGTTGCCGGCCGAGCCGGGCAGGGTCAGCGGCGCACCTCCTTGCCCCGGTCGGGACTTTCGACGTAGGCCGTCTGCCATTTTGGCAGAGGGTGGGAGGCGCGAATCACGGCGAGGAATCGTCTAAGTTGAACCAGGACTGCACGATCTGCCGCACTCGCCGTTGGACGGCATCTCACGCCATCGTGTCGCGATGGCGGGGAACACGCACCGTTTGGCGGGAATTCTAAGCCTCATCACCCGCAAGGGTCGGTGGCCCGTCTTCGGGAGCGGCCGCAAGCAAATACTCGACCACCTCATGGTGGCCCCGTGATGCCGCAATCTGCATGGGTGTTTCCCCATCAGCGTGCGTAGGTGCTGCGAGATCGGCGCCGGCCTCCACCAGCACCCGCGCCACATCCAAATAGCCCCAGTGCGCCGCCACGTGCAGCGGGGCGCCGCCCATCCACTGCTCTCGGGCGTTGGGGTCGGCACCGGCGTCCAGCAGGAGCCGAACCACGTTTACAGAGCCACTGTAGCCTGCCGCCAAGTGCAGAGGCGTCGCGCCGATCACGGGATCACGGGCGTTGGGATCGCTTCCGGTCGCAAGCAGATGCCGCACTTGAGCCGCGTCGCCGGCCGCGGCAGCCAAATGCAAGGGCGTACCGGCGAACGGCATCACGGGGAGGCTCGCACGGACTTCTGGACCAGAGCGACTGCCCCAGTTGCTGGCATAGGGATCCACTGGAAGGCCTGTCGCTCGTGGCCTGAATGGTGTGCCATCAAGGGTCGCACGCCGCGACCGTTGCCGCCGCGGCGCGCATGAAATCAGCACCATCCAACAGGTTAGCGGTCCATCGACCGGAAAGCCGGGTGTCGAGCCCGCGACTGCCGAGAGCAACCCACACTCCGGCGATGTAGTCTAGCCCGCCTTGGGCTGGTATCCCGGGCCAGTCGGCCGTCGGGCAAGCAGCCTTTCCGTGCCAGTAGGTTGCAAACGCCCTCACCTGGTTGTACGGCCGCCGCGCCCTCGTGTACCGCTCGAAGTCTTCCGCGATCACGGCGCGAGCAGCCTCTTCCGTCCACGCGGCGGTGGCGAGGTACCACAGCCGTGCGACTCGTCCCGGATGCTCGCCCTGATCCGCAGCCACCCTCGCCACTTCCGCCAAGCTGTCGGCCCGCGTTGCCAGAACGGATTGGCTGGCAAGGGAGGTCGGCGCGAGCAATGCCGCTACCAAGAAAGATCGGACGGGGAGGATCACGATTCGTAACAGGGTTCACACAAGGTTAAGGGTGACCGCTTCAGCCGATAGCAGTCGGAAGCGGAGGGAAGGTCGCAGCCGCACTTCCAGCAATACCTGTCAGTCTTGATATGCTGCAGCTCCCATGCGTCGCCCTGTTTGCGGGCTGCCACGGATCGGTGCTCGTTCACCTGTCGCTGTATGCTCCTGCCGAAGAGCAGCCTCACTCTTCCATCACCCCCGGCCGCGCGCAAGGCTTCGACGGCGACCTGCCGCCGCTCCGCGAAGGCAAGGGGTTGGCCACGTTCGTTCAGGACCACCCACCACTCTCTCATGGCCGTCCAATGTTGTCGCCGTCGTCCATTGCATCCCTGATGACCAGCCTGCCGCCGTCTTGCTCGTTGAGCAGCCTGGCCAGCCTGCCGAAGGGTCTCCCGTGAACGGTAGTACCGAGCCCTCATGGCCTCAAGAGTCAGCCTGCCCCGTGTACAACACGGGGCGCTCTGGCGGGTGCTCCGCCCCCCTTCGATCCCCCGGGAAAGCCCCCGCTCCGGCAGCGTTCGCAGTTGGGGTTCCGCCCACTTCCGGGGGGTCCGCACGTTCCCCGGGCGGCCATCCGCCACCTTTTCACCGCCGGTCGAGGCCGTCGGCTTCGGGTGTGTCCGCGGAGTGACCGGCGGGCGTCGTGGTCGGCGTCGCCACCGCTTCGGCGCCGGTCCCCCCGGCCTCCGGGGTCGAGTCCCCTTCCTGCCCCGGACTGAATGAGGGCCGACCCAACGGGTGAGCACCTGACGTTGCCGCGAGTCCGCGCCCACCCTGCCGCGACAGCGGCCCGGACTCCCATGGCCGGCGACTTCCGACAACACCCTGCTTATGCCCGATAAGGATGGCTAAGGCCCTACGAGGGCGTAGTTTGTAAATGGTGCAAACACTACAGGAGGAGGCCTGTGCGAAACGCAATCGTGACGATGTTTGGTTCGAAGAAGTTCCTGACCGCCCTCACTGGAGTGGCGGTGGTCGTCTTCGAGAATCTCGGTGTCCCAATCTCGGAAGAGGCGCTGCTGCCTCTGGTAGCGTACATCGTCGGCCAAGGAATCGCCGACCACGGGAAGGAGCGGGCCAAGGTGGAATCCGGCAAGGCCGATGAGCTTCTCGGCGCCCTTGGGCGCAACTCGTGATGTCGCCAGCCTAGCCGGTTGGGCGGGATTGGCGAGGCTCTAGACTACTAGCAGCTAGGAGCCGTGATGCCAAGTGTGCGAAGTGCGGAGAACGGATTGCCGAAGGGCAGGCGGTTCGTGCACGGCGCGCGAGCGATTGCTCCGTGTCCCGGAGATTCGAACCGTTTTGGAGGCGTTTCGGGGTATCTGCGGGCCACAGGATGGCCTCAGATCGACGATCTCGGGTCTCCGAGGTGTACGGGTAGGCCGGAAACCGGGCGCTCGCCAGAGCGTGGCGCAGTCCCGAGGGAGTGATGGGCCGGGCTGGTCGCCCTCATCGTCCTTGAGGCTGCCGACGACGAGACCGGGGAGCTTGTCCGCGACTGCTCGATAGGCGTGGTTCCGGGCGGTGCCGAGAGGGGCGTTTCGACGGCTCCGCCGGGCTGGCTTGACCCACTGTAAGGTGGACAAGCCAGCTTACTCCTTGGGGCCACACTCCGTGAGTCCCCTGCGGAGGCTGGCGAGGGGTGCTCCGCCCCCCTTCGACCCCCCGTTAAATCCCGCTCCGGAGGCGTTCGCGGTTGGGGTCCCCCCGGTCGGCCAGTCGCCGGGTGTTCTCCCAACGGCGGCCGATCACCGCCGGTCGATGCCCGTCGGCTTCGCGGCTGAGTCCGCGGAGTGACCGGCGAGCGGCGTGGTCTGGGTCGCCACCGCTTCGGCGCCGGTTCCCCCCGGCCTCCGGGACGGATCCCATCCCAACGTCCCGGTCGGAGGGACGGGCTCTGCCCGCCCCGGAGAATGGGAGGACCGGCGGGCGCAGAGCCGGAGCGGTTCGGGGAGGCCGGTCCGCCGGTCTGGTCCCGCGCGCACGCCGATCGTGCGGCTCCCGTATCACGGGGCACTGGTCAAGCTCCTCGATGTCGTTCGTAGAGCCATGCGCGCGCCGAGATGCGCGCGCGCTCCAGTCTTGCTTCATGCTCGTGCGCGCGCGTCGAGCAAACGGCATCGCAGTAATCCGAATCGCGGTTGGGATGCACCGGCCGCGAACAGCCGTCGCGCTTGCAGACCTTGTCAGCGCGCTCGACGCGGAGCCTCTTGCGTAGTATTCGCCGCCTCATCGCACATGCAGAAAGTCGAAGTACGCGCGCCCTTCCTCACCAGCGCCTGGAAGCGCTCCGCGCAGCCCATCTGAGCGCGCACGTGGCGAGCGAGCAAGGTCGATGTGATCGGTCAGCACTCGCGACGTCACCAGCGCATGGCGAGGACGGAGGAAACGTCGCCACGCCAAGCCCAAACGGGATGGGTGCCGACCTTCCAAGCTGTCATGCGAAAGACCGGGTATCCTGCCAGCACGGTTGCACCGTCCTCGCTGGCTGGATCGGCCTCCGGCCCCTCCAAGAGGAACACGGGCCCCTCCCCGGTGCTCTGGACGAATACTGTAGTGCCCTGCGGGATGCCATCAAGGATGTTTTGGGGCTCGCGGGTCACGTGAATTCGCTTACGTTGCATTTGAGTGCGCGATGTGCATCAGTAGTCGGAGTCGCTTCCCCATCTCGTCACGATTCTGCCGCCAACTCGCTCCTATGGTGCCAGTTTTCCCACTTTTCCACCGTGTTTTCCATAACGATGAAGCGATCACGATCACGGCGTTCGCCGCAGCCTGTGTCGGCCCGCTGACTACTTGTACCGATACGTGATGCGTCCCTTCGACAGATCGTAGGGGGACAGCGCGCACTTGACTCGGTCGCCCTCCAGCACCCGGATGTAGTGCTGGCGCATCTTTCCGGCGAGATACGCAAGGATCGAGTGGCCGTTCTCCAAGCGGACCCGGAAGGTAGTGTTGGGAAGGACTTCGGTAACGACCCCTTCGATTTCGATCGCCTGTTTTGCCAAGGGCGGGTCTCTTCTCACGGACAGAGTAGGCAGCAGGTCCGCCTAACGTCCGTGACACGATCCCGTCGCGCAAGCCGTGTTGCGGGCCATGCTCAATTGGCCCTCGCCCCGATGGCGTAGGTCGCGGCAGACGCCCGTAGGCCCAGGACGCGCCGGTCCCGAACGCCCAAAGCCTTCCTGCAAGGATTGATGGAACGGGAGCGACCCCCGAGGGAGGGTGTCCGGGATGTGCACATCCCAACCCTCCCCCGTGGCACGCCAAGCGTCCACGGAGGGGGGTCGCTCCCGGCAACGGGCACCCGTGTCCGCGCGTCACGCCCGTCCCGGCGGCGGCGTCACAAACGCAACCACACCAGCCATTTGCGGCATCGTCGTTGTGTCACGTCCGAGCGCGTGTCTCGTGCACAACGACCCTGATGTCGATGTGCACTTCTGGATCGGCAACGAGCCATGCTGCACGCACGGTTCTCGTCAGGCTTGGCACCGCTACCTTCGCCTCGGCTTTCGTCTCCGAATTCCGCGTGCGTGCAGCGTGTTCGAGACGGCCTGCACCAGATCATGCAGGACTGGTCGGCGTACCTGGCGGCCGGGGGCACGGGCAGCGGGACCTGATTGAGTCCGCGACGGGGCTCGGAGGACCCGTTTCGAGGCGTTTGGGAGGCATTTCGCGGAATCTAAGGGCCTTGGGATCGCGCAGACTTGACGATCTCGGGTTCCCGAGGGGTAAGGGCAGGGCGGACATCGGGCCTGCTGGAGGATCTCGACACCGGGGCCGCGGGCGATCGCCTCGCGGCTCCGGAGCCGTGCGGAGCAGGCAGGGCTCGGGTCGGTCACGCCGCACATGCTCCAGAGATCGTTCGCCACCCACCTGCTGGCCGCGGGGAACGACCTGGCCGTGATGGCCGGCTGCATGGGGCACGCGCGGACAGACACGACGCGGATCTACGACCGGAGGGGCGAGGAGGCGAAGCGCGCCGCGGCTGCCACGCTGGCGGTGCCGTACCGGAAGCCGGAGAAGCAGAAGGAGCTGGGGCTGTGAGGGGCGTTTGCCGGATGGCGCGCGAAACCCCCTGGCTGCGGCTGGAACCGGCGGAAAGCGGCTGAAACCGGCTGAAACTCCCGCATCACCGGTAGGGCTTCCGGTCGGGCATGCTCGCTACCGAATCTCTGCCGTAACGCAGGAAACGCAGAGCCTCCTCACGCAGGATCTCTTCACGGCACCCCTCGAAGGCTCCCGCAAGCTCCTCTGGCCGGAACGCGCAACGTATCCGGTAAAAATCCCGGCAGCTGAACTGCATCGTTCCGATACCGAGCCAGCCCAGCTCTCTGCGGCAGGCAAACTGCTTGCATGCCGTGAACTCGGGCACCTGGGCACAAAGCTCCTCGATCTCCGACCCACCGGTCCGGACGAGACGGTACACGTCCTCGTTCACGGTTCCGGCACGATCCAGGGACATGATGGCGTCGGCGCCTTTCTGGCCCGCCTGCGCCAGGAGCCAGAGTGCTCGGTCCGCGTCCAGGAACCTTTCCTGCTGGGAGAGATCGCGCGACAGACGTGCCACCGTCTCGTCACTGACCGCCCTTTCAGGGTCTAGATCAGGCGCGTCCTCACAGCCTGCCAGAGCTACTACCAGCATCAATCTTCTCATCGGGCGCCTCCTGGGGACTCATCGCAGGCCATTATGTTGCAAGCATCGGGCCGGTCCCCCTGATTGCGGCCGGAACCGGCCGGCAGCGTTTGAAGCCGCCCGATCGCGCCGAAGGCCCGGGCTACCGGACCCGCCAGAAGAAAACCAGTGCCGACACGTCCCAGCCGCAGTCGATGTTGGTGTTCAATCCGTCGCCCGTGTCAACCCCATGGATGATGCAGGAGATCTCCCGGGTGGTGCCCGAGGCGTGCAGCACGACGGCGAAATCCCGGTGGCTGCCCTCGATGGTGCCGCGGGTGGGGTTCCCGCCTGCGGGATTGATGCCGAAGGTGCCGGTGACCCGACCTTCCGGGTGAGCGTCCAGGTCGAGGTGCCAGTAATGGGGCGGGTGCGCGTTGTGGTTGATGCCTTCCCACTCGCCGGCGATCCAAGGCGGTTCCGGGGCAGCAGCGCTGCGGCAGGCTAGAAGGGTCAGGCCGAGCGCGAGCAGCAGCGAAAGGGAACGGCGCGATCGTTTCATTGGAGATCCTGAAAAGGCTGGGAGGCCAAATTTTATTACGCGGGCAAGGGCGCCTCGGTTACCCGCCCCCCGGTCGGGGTCAGACCCCTCCCCCATGCCCTGATGCGACCCGCTCCCTACCCCGTGAGCTGCCAGAAGTCCTCTTCGGTGATGATGCGCAACTCGTGGCCCTTGGTGATGAGCGCCTCGGCATCGCGCTGCTTTGTGCTCTTCTCGCGACCGCGCAACTTGCGCTCGTCCTGTGTGCCCACAACTAGGATGGTGACCCTTCCGGACATCCGATTCCTGTAGTCGCAACCCCACTCGACCGCCTTGTCGACGAGTTCGCTGCGCGGGCGCGAAAGCGTCCCCGTGAACACGATGACTTCCCCATGCAGCGGCCCGTCCGGGTTTCCTTCCCGGCTGCGGTAGCCGGGCCCGGGCCCGGGGCCATGCGCGCTGGGGAAGATCGGCTGCCTGACCCTCTTGGGCCAATCCTCTAGACTCAAACCCGTGTCCTGACAGGCGCGGAGCATGATCCGGGCACACGCCCGCGCATCCTCAAGCGCGTCATGGTGCTCGAACTCGATCCCGAGGAACTCGGCGACATTCCAGAGGCCGTATCCCTTCTTGCCGAAACGGTCCCGCCACGCCCGCCGCACGACGCGTGCGGTGTCGACCCACAAACCGGACAGGGTGGCAAGCCCGTAGCGCTCGAACGCGCGCTGGAACGCCACCCGGTCGAAGGCCGAATGGGTCACGACGTGACCCTGTAGGCGTTGACGGATCTCGGCCTCCAGTTCGGGCATCGTCGGACTGCCTACCACATCCTCTTCGTCGATCCCATGGATATCGACGTTCCAGTCATCGAACCACGTCTCCGGGTCCACCAGCGTGCTCCACTCGTCCACTATCTGGCCGTCCCGGACGTCGACGATCCCGATCTGACAGATGCTGTCGCGGCTCGGGTTCGCCGTTTCGACGTCCACTGCCGAGAACGAGGGCGGTAACGGTGGGTCGTCCCTCCTGCCGGCCGGGACGGGAAGGGGACTCGACCCCGGCGGGAGGAACGGACGGAGTCCGTGCCGGAGGCCGGGGGGACCGGCGCCGAAGCGGTGGCAACGCCGACCACGCTGCCCGCCGGTCACTCCGCGAACTCAGCCGCGAAGCCGAGGGCGGAACATCCGGCGACGGGCCGACCGGGGGGACCTTCGGACCTTCCAACCGCGAACGCTGCCGGAGCGGGGTTTGTCCTGGGGATCGAAGGGGGCGGAGCACCCCTCGCCAGCCCGCGGTTATACCGGGGACTCCCCACCATTTGTCAACACTTCCTGAGGCGGGGCTGTAACCCCGCGTG